>NZ_QOHL01000022.1:0-20100 GCF_004181775.1 Ehrlichia minasensis | reverse complement strand
ACAGTACATTATTACAGCTTTATACAATAACATTACACACAGTTCAAACAATCACTGCAATTACCTATTGACCATTATTCAAAATACTTATAAATGTAGGTTGACAGACATTTTAACTTACAAAAAAATATGTGTTTCAATAATAAAACTATGTAAAGTACTAACAGTACATTATATCATTACAACCTATACAATAACATATAGCTTAAAAAAACAACTGTAATTGCTCACCAACCATTATTATAAAACTATATATAAATACAGATTAACAATCCACTTCGCACTAACTAACAAGAAAAATATATTGACTTGTTAATTAATAAAATAGCTATAATACAATAATATTAGATCCAGTAAGTTTCCTATTTTCTAAATCTTGGTGTGCAGTTACTATATCATCAAATTTATAAACTTTATTTATACTAACCTTTATGTGATTTCTTCTTATTACTTCAAAAAGCTCCATAGACGTCATAGCTAAGTCAAAACTAGAACGTTTATAGTGAAATACTAAAGGAGCAGTAAAAAACAATGATCTAGAACTTAGCATAGAAGCACTAACATTTGAAACAGAACCTGATATCTGCCCATAAGAAACATATATACCAAACATTCCAAGAGATGCAAAAGACTCTTTACTAGTCAATGCACCAACAGAATCATAAACTACATTAACACCAGCACCTTGAGTAATTTCCATCACTTGTTCAACAAAATTATTACTATTACAATTGACTATATATGAACACCCAGAACGCAAAGCAATATTTGCCCTATCATCAGAACTAATGACGCCTATAACCTTACAACCTTTATAACTAGCCCACTGACATAATATTTGCCCTACACCACCTGTAGCACCATGTACTAAAGAAAAAGTTTTAGGACGTATAGCATAAACTATATGAGTAAGATAATGTGCTGTCATGCCTTTAAATAACACTGCAGCTGCTACCTGATCTGTAATATCATCAGGTATCCTTACCAAATACTTTTGATTGACAATCCTTTTTTCAGAGTAAGCACCTCCAGATACAGTACAATAACCAACTCTATCACCAACATTAAATACTTCAACATTTTGACCTAATCTCTCTATAACACCCACTGCTTCAACCCCTAAAACAGTAGGAAGTTTTCTGGTTTTACGCATACCATTACGACATTCAAGGTCATAGCGATTTAATCCAATAGCTGTATGTTGTATTAATACTTCATCATCTTTAGGTTCACCAATATTATGATCAACATACTTAAAAACTTCAGGACCACCAGTCTTATCAATAACAATAATTTTTACCATAATATCACATAATTCAATAAAACATAAAACAACTTAGCTAATAGCTAAATAATATCCCTTAAATTTAAGACATCAATATTAATTAATAACAAACAGTACTATTCTTTAGGCAACATATTCACAAAATGAGCATAACGATAAAGACACAATCCTACAAACTTTTCAAAATTAATCATATTGTAATAAAACTTTTTACTTAAGTAATTACACAAATAAAGACTATATAAATATTAAAAGTTATACGCACATGATATAAACAGACTTTCCTTTTTTTATAGATAAACTAAACATTATGATAAAAATACTTCAATAAATTATAATATTAACCTATATACATAGTATTTCATTACACAATGTCATATTCAATATACAAAGTACTAAAGATCATATCTATAAATTTCTATAAAAACACCACCACACATAAGTAATGCTATCTGATATACATTCTGATGATATCAGTCATAATATATCTACCTCATACAATACCTATAAAATACATATTTACAATTTGCCTAAAACTAAACCGAAGCAAACATTACTGATTTATATTCCAACTATCAGTAATAATATGTTTACTGATACAATATCCACTAACCCATACTTATAAATATTTGTAACATTACATAGAAGCAATACCACTCTACATACATTTTTAATATACTAATAAATCAATATATTACCTTATAAATACTTACTATCCTTTACAAACATTCGTAAAAGTACACAACAAGCAACTCTATTTTATTTATCTTTTCAAGTGTATCAGAATCTACGCTTATCTTATACAATACATACTAGTCATACATTTCAAATTTTTGTAGAATGACATAGAAGCAACGCTACTTGATATACATTTTTAATATACTAGCAAATCAATATATTACCTTACAAATACTCACTATCCATCACAAATATTCATAAAACTAAACAACAGTAATGTTATACAATCCTATATCTCAAAGTAGATCAGTAATTGATCAGTTTAATATTATATCTAAATTTCCAAACCTCTATAAAACTCTACAAATTTAACAATACTATATGATTGATTTTATTAAACTAATCTACAAATATAAGCAAAGTAGATAAATTTCAAGAAAACTCATACTAAAGAATTATATTATCTTCTGAAAAATTTATATTATTATAATTACAACTCCAGTAAACTTTACTCAACACTGTACTAATTTTACCAATTATTATATACTATACCTGCTTTGAATCTAAGAATTGAATTTCACCTATATAAATATCCACACCACATTAATAGCTAAACAACAAACTAGAATTATTTACCCTACATCTTCAATAAATGCTGCTAAACACTGTATTAATTTTCACAATTTACCTTAAACCTAACAATTGAACTCCATATAAAATACTTACCAAGCTTCCCAAAACAGTTAAATAATAATTTAATTACTTATTTCATATATTCTGTTCAGTATTGAATGTTCTTAAACTCTCTACTAAGCTTCATTATTAAGTAAATATTACACTTACCTTATTTGAAAATAATAAATTAAATTTCACTTTAAAATATCTACTATCACACCCACAACTAAATAAACGATAAACTAGTATTATTTATTTCATATTCTTATTATTTTGCTACATCTTCTGATTGTACTAATGGTGTAGATTGTTGTTGAGGCTGAGAATTTGGTGGACTATAACCAGGTACAATCTTACTTAAAATTTCATCTCTAGAGCCCATACCACTAACCATACCATCATTCATAATGATAACCTTATCAACAGCATTAAGTAATTGTATCTTATGAGTCATAATAAAAGTGGTAATACCATTCTTTCTTGCATAAAGTAAAGCATTTACTAAACTTGCTTCTGACTTACCATCCAAATTAGCATTTGGTTCATCAAGTACTAAAAGCTTCACATCACCATAAAATGCTCTAGCCAATCCAAGCATTTGTTTTTGCCCTCCAGAAAGCACAATTCCATTAAAACCAATAAGTGTATCATAGCCATTTGGCAAACTAAGTATTAACTCATGTACACCAGCAATTTGAGCAGCTTTTACAACTTTATTTGGATCAGGATCTGGTACCATTCGTGCAATATTAACCTTTACTGAAGCATTAAATAACTCAACATCTTGAGGCAAATAACCAATATAACGTCCAAAATCTTCTCTGTTCCATGTATAAACATCTGCTCCATCAAGTCTAACAACACCTGAAATTGGCTTCCACACGCCTACTAATAATTTTGCTATCGTAGATTTTCCAGAAGCACTATGACCTATAACACCAACAATATCTCCAACATCTATTGCAAAAGATACACCTTTAAGAGTTGGCTTATTACCCCCATAAGGAGTAAAGAAAACACGATCAAATACAACCTTTCCAGCAGGAGCAGGTAAAGACATAGTTTGCTCTCTTTTCGGTGAAGCCAAAAGCAATATCTGTAGCCTCTTATAAGATATACGTGCTGATATTAACATCTTCCAAGTATTAATCAATGCTTCAAATGGTGCTAATGCCCTACCCATCAAGATTGATGAAGCAATAATACCACCAGCAGTTTTATGACCAAGAACAGCAAGAAATGCTCCAACACCTATAACCGATATTTGTAGTACTGACCTAATAAATTTAGTAATTCCAGAAATTAAATTAGAACGATTCTGAGCTTTAATTTGCATAGCCCTATTTCTATCATTTTTTTCAGCCCAATCATCTACAATATAGTTAACCATTCCCATAGCCTCAACTACTTCAGCATTACGAGTTGCAACATCAATCGCATTGATATTACGTATTCCCTCTTCACTAGCTTCTTGTAATATTTTTTTTGTTGCCAATTCATTCCAAATAGCCATACTAGTCAACAATACTATACCTATTACAGCAATATATCCTGTAACATTATGTATCATAAAAATAGCAACAAGATATAAAACCGCCCATGGAGTATCAAACAATGAGAATATTCCATAACCAGTAATAAAGCTTTTAACAACAGATAGATCACGCAATACTTCTCCACTTGAAGTAGATGACTTTACTGAAGTTAAACTGATAGATTTCATAATAAGATCAGGAGTAACAACTTTATCTATCCAATCACCAACTCTTGCCATCACTAAAGATCTACAAATTTCTAATATAGAAGAACAAGCAAAAGCCCCAACTGTAATCACACTTAACATTATTAATGTAGATACACTACCACTTGAAAGTACCCTATCTAAAACTTGGGAAGTATATAATGGTAAAAACAACATCAGCAAATTAATAGCAGAACTAAACCAAAAAATGAACCAAAAGACACTTTTACACTTTTCTAAGCTATTGTAGAGCACACTTTTTTTTAGCTCTTGCATTGCCTGAAAGTTAAAATTTACACCTTCCACATATCCCTCTAAATAATTAATATATTATACACATACTGCAATATGTTCATCTAAGTAAACAATACTAGCATTTAATAAATTTTCATATAAATAATTTTTAATTGAAATAAAGTTATACTATATGATATATTGCAGTGTACCTTTATATTGCACAAAAATGCCTAGTAACACAACATCGTTAATAGTAATTTTAGGTTTCGTTTCACTGACTTTAATATCACTAGTGTCAGGAGTAGTATTAATGGCTATAAGTAACGACTTCTACATTAGAAACAGAAATAAAATAATGATAATTAGAGTGTTGTTGCAGTTTATATCATTGGTACTTATAGTACTATTCTTTAGATAACAAGATTAACACATGAAATACAATACAAAAGTAGTTGGAATTTTAAATTACACACCTGATTCATTTTCAGACGGAGGTAAGTTTTTTAGTATAGATAAAGCATTACAACAAGTTGAACACCTAATTAATGGTGGAGCAGACATAATAGATGTAGGAGGTGAATCAACAAGACCTACATTTTTATATACACAACATGGAAACAATACAATATCTCAAACAGAAGAATGGAATAGATTACAAGATATACTGCCACGAATAATAGAAATAGCTCATCATCACAATGTTCAAGTTAGCATAGATACCAGAAATGCAAAAACTGCTGAGAAAGCTGTAGAATTAAATGTAGATTACATAAATGATGTCAGTGCACTATCAGATGACAGTATGCTTCAGGTATTACAAAGTAGTTCCGTTGATGTAATAATTATGCACAGTTTAGGCATACCATTAATAAAAAATAATATCATACCAAAAGACTGTGATCCAATTAATGAAATCATCACATGGGCACAAAAGTACATTGAAAAATTAACAAACGCAGGCATTAATAAAAACAGAATCATCATTGATCCAGGTATAGGATTTAGTAAAACTGCTACACAATCATTGTATATATTAAACAACATTGACAGATTAAAGATTCTAAATCAAAGAATACATGTTGGACATTCACGAAAATTTTTCTTAACCTCATGCAAATTAAATGACTTAACACGTGACAATGCAACATTAGCAGTATCAATTTTCCTATTTCAAAAAGGTATAGACTTTATTAGAATACATAACACTCACATACACAATGATGCATTTAACATATTAAAAAAATTACAGGAAATTAACCTAAATAATATATAATCCCAAACTACGCATAATTAATTTGCTATTTCAAAAAGGTATATACTTCATCAAAGTATACAACACTAACTTCATACACTGTAACATTTCACATATTAAAAAATACAGAAAATTACTCTAAGCAATATATCACTCAAAAATAAATTCAAGATATTGATAAATTAAGCTTTTTCTTAATAATTCAGCAAATAAATTCTTTATAATGCATTGTTGCATTAATATAGACTTTATCAAAATAACACTTTGAAAGATGTAGCTACTATTTAACATACTTTTCTTAAGTAGAAGTATTACCATAAAGTCTCACCAAAAGAATATGTAACTAAATGATACTCATAGCTTACTTTAAAACAATTTTACTATAGGCAAACCACTAAGACATTTCAATCGATTTAAAAGTCATTATAGTAGAGGACATTTGTATAATATGGTAAACAAAAAACATAATGTGAGTAATGAAACTTCAAAATGCAAAAAGAATTGTCAGTAAAAGATACATTATTAAAAATTATAGAAACTACACACAGTCATAATATTTTAGTGCGTAGGTAACAAAATGCAAAAAACCTCTAAAAATGAGAATTAAGCTCAGATATTGAAAATAAATGTACTAACACAACACCAATATTAAAAAATAGCAACGTTAAAATTATACTTCTATAATCTAGCATAATACCATTCATAAATAATTTTATATCAAATTGTCAAAACACATTAACACCATCATCTCACTGTTAACAAAATTCATTCAAAAATCACTAGAGACAGAAATTAGTCAGATAGAATATATAGCAATATATAGAAGTCACAATAGCCTGCCATCACTAACAAAAACATTGATAAGCTTAGAGTAATACAAGACCAAATGTGTCTTAACATAATTCTTACTTTATACTATTCAAAACATAAATTAAGAAAACAGCACATTGATCATATATATAGCACTTTCTTTCAAAGAGTAGAACTTTTTAAATGTAACTATACATAAAAAAGTGTTGATGTGAGAACAATAAGTCTATAATAGTATTACTTACAGAAATATATGTTACATATAACCAACATATCACAACACCACAATGCAGTTTAAAACATTTCACTATGTTGGTTATAGGCAAAATCAAATATATGCATACTTACAAATGCATCACCAATAAAATGAGTTAACTATTGTACATATCACTAGTAAAACACATCACAACAATGTAATACATTGAAAAGTCAGTAATAAAAAGCTTTATAAATTCAAGCTTTCATCAACTTGATCAACAACACTAAGATTATCAAGAACCATATCACCTGTCACTATAGTATCATTTTTTCTACTTAACTTATTTCCAATAAGAATAGATGCAAAAATTAAAGTGCATAAAACTACATTAATAGCACACACACTAACAGACACATCTTTCATATCAACTTTATTAAAGAAATCCACTATATTATAAATACGTCCTAATACAAACAACAACCCACACATATTAAACACAGATTGTATTGCAAACAAAGTAAGCACTAAATATAAAGCTGGATTTTTTTCTATATGATCTTGAAGATACAAAGAACAATGCAATTGCTTTGAATCTCTACTAGATTGATATTGTTCAATAGCACTAGCAGATTTACAAATCATAATATGTTTTATGAGATTTATATAACTATGTTTAGTTCTTTCAAATGCATTACTGTTTTGATTAGGGAAGTACCGCATATCAGCAAGAAATTGTATTAACTGTAGATCCATAATACCAATCATAAGATCAACACTACAAAACTCTAAAATTTGCTTTATTATATTAGGATCTAATTCTACATTAGAACATGCAGTATCAAAGCTTTCCATAGCAGTAAATTTACTTTTAGACACAAGCTCACCGAGATTCCTACACTTATAAGTGTTGCGCCTTAAAGTTGCATTACCTACAATTTTAGCAAGTCTATCATCTTCTTTAAGAACATAAGCATTACATTTTACTATTTTGTTTACTAAAACACTAACAGCTTCTCTATAAGCTGACATTTTTTCTGTAGGTATGGTTGTTTTTTTCTCTAAAATCTCAATTTCAAATATCTTCACAAGAATTGCTCTTATTGTACTTTCCATTTGATAAAATTGATCATCAGAAACTACATGTCCTTTAGCTTCCTTACCGCTATAATATTGTAGTTTTTTCTCCTTTAGTCTTATAATATCAATATAAGATTGCAAACTGGTCTTTACTACTTCATTCTTTGCATATACTGCAAATCTTTCTGAAATTATTTCCATAGTACTATCGATAAGATTTTTAATTCCAATCTTTATTATGACAGTCATATTACACCTGAATTTATTAGTAAATTAATATAATATAGTAATTTTTATACTATACAACTTAAACTTGTAAAATAATATTTAATATAGATTAAAAAAATAACTGAGTTTTATTATTTCTTGATTATTTTTAATAATTTTCCAATATAACTGTCTCACATTAATAACGCAGAAATTCAAAATAATACTCAGTGCAATTTTAAAAAATGTAAAAATAATCAGAATATCACAGAAAATATTCAAAGATCAAAGTAGGTTAAAAATAAAATTTATATAATGAATAAATTTATTTTTATTTTTAAAAGATTTATATATAAAATTATTTGTACACCAAACACTACTACTCTCTACACATTACTGTAAACTAAATGCTGCAATAAAACACAATAACCATCAGCAATACACATCATCACAATTTTAATTGTAAAGCCATGTGTATTATTGAAAGACTCATTTATATAAAATATTATTACTCACTACAATATCACCGTTAATTAAACTGCCACAACAAAATTCATCCCTCTTATCAATAAACACTGCCTATTTAGTAATAACCCTCTATAAACAAGTAAATGCTAAACATAATATAGCAGATTTTTGTATTACTGAGCTTTCAACAACGCCACACTACCACAAATGTAAAAAGTTGTAAGAGTAAACACAAATCAACAAACAAGCATCCCTAACATTACATAAAAATGTTTTTAACCCTTTAATAAGCGTTAGTTTTTACTTTTTTTATTTTGAAGATAAAGTATTAATAGTTATAGTATTAGTAACTAAACTCTTTATATACATCATGCCAAAACGTACAGATATAGAATCAATATTAGTTATTGGAGCAGGTCCTATTGTCATAGGACAAGCATGCGAGTTTGACTATTCAGGCACTCAAGCTTGCAAAATTCTAAAGCAAGAAGGATATCGAATTATCCTCATTAACTCAAATCCTGCAACAATAATGACTGATCCAGAAATAGCTCACTCTACATACATCGAACCAATTATACCAAGTATCATTGAAAAAATAATGATCAAAGAAAAACCAAGTGCTATATTACCTACAGTAGGCGGACAAACTGCTTTAAATGCTACAATTAAGTTATGTGAGCAAGGAATTCTAGAAAAATACAATGTAAAACTAATAGGTGCAACAAAAGAAGCAATACAAAAAGCAGAAGACAGAAATTTATTCCGTCAAGCAATGGATAAAATAGGAGTAAAATACCCAAAAAGTATTATTATAAGAAGTGTAGAAGAAATAGGACACGCATTAGAATATATAGGATTGCCAGCAATTATTAGACCATCATTTACACTAGGCGGTATCGGTGGAGGTATATCTTACAATAAAGAAGAATTTCAAAAAAACGTAATTTACGGACTAAGCATTTCTCCAATATCTGAAGTACAAGTAGATGAATCCATTATTGGGTGGAAGGAATTTGAAATGGAAGTCATGCGTGATAATAAAGACAACTGTATTGTAGTTTGCTCTATAGAAAATCTTGATCCAATGGGAGTTCATACCGGAGATAGCATTACAGTAGCACCAGCACTGACTTTAAGGGATACAGAATATCAAAAAATGCGTGATATATCATTTTCCATACTTAGAGAAATAGGAGTAGATACTGGTGGATCAAACGTACAATTTGCAGTCAATCCAAAAAATGATGAAGATTTACTAGTTATAGAAATGAATCCAAGAGTTTCTAGATCATCAGCACTAGCATCAAAAGCAACAGGTTACCCTATAGCTAAAGTAGCTGCAAAATTGGCTATTGGATATTCCTTAGATGAAATACAAAATGACTGCACAAAAGCAATCCCTGCATCATTTGAACCAAGTATAGATTATATAGTTACAAAAATACCAAGATTCAATTTCGATAAATTTCGAGGAGCAGAAAAAGAACTATCAACTTCTATGAAATCTGTAGGAGAAGTAATGGCAATTGGCAGATCTTTCCCAGAATCATTACAAAAAGCACTATGTTCTTTAGAAGCTGGATATTCTGGATTAGATGAATATTTTGATAAAAATATAGAAAAAGACCAGTTGTACAATGCTCTTGTAAAATTATCTCCAGATAGAATATTCATCATTGCAGACGCATTAAGGTATAACATTAGCATAGAAGAAATCAATAAAATTACTGGCTATGATCCTTGGTTTTTAACACAAATAAAAAACATTATACAATGTGAACAAAAAATAAAAAATCACGGATTACCTAAGGAAGCAGATGAGTTATTATTGTTAAAAAAAATGGGATTTTCTGATGCAAGGTTAGCATATTTGAGTAATAACACTATAGAATACGTAGAAAATCTAAGAAGATCCTTACTTATAAACCCAGTATATAAACATATAGATACTTGTGCAGGAGAGTTTAAAACTAACGCATCTTATATGTATAGCTGTTATGAAGGTGATACTATCAATCCTCCTGAATGTGAATCTGTTGTAACAAACAATAAAAAAGTAATAATTTTAGGAAGTGGTCCTAACCGCATTGGACAAGGTATAGAATTCGACTACACATGTGTACATGCAGCACATACTATTAGACAAATGGGATATGAAGCCATAATGATAAATTGCAATCCAGAAACTGTATCAACAGATTACGATATTTCAGATAAGCTATATTTCTCTCCCTTAACTAGAGAAAGTGTGTTAGATATTATATCCAAGGAACAAGAGACAAACTCTCTACTTGGAGTAATAGTACAATTTGGTGGACAAACACCATTAAAGCTTGCAAAAGTACTACAAGAAAAAAACATCCGTATTCTTGGAACATCTTTTAATTCAATAGATCTAGCCGAGAATCGTATGAAATTTCAACAATTACTTACACAATTAAATTTAAAACAACCTCCTAACGTAACTTGTAAATCAATAAATGAAGTGCATGAATGTGTAAAAAGCCTAGTATTCCCAATACTAGCAAGGCCATCATACGTACTAGGAGGGCAGTCAATGTCAATCATTCGTGACAGTGATGCTCTATCGAATTACTTAACTACACATAAAAACATATTTGATAATGGATCATTGTTGTTAGATCAATTTCTAACTAATGCAGTTGAAGTAGATGTAGATGCTATTTGTGATGGAGAAAGTGTCTACATAGCAGGAATAATGGAACATATAGAGGAAGCCGGTATACATTCAGGTGATTCAGCATGCTCTTTACCTGTATATACTCTAACATCAGAAATAACAAATACAATAGCAGAACATACAAAGAAAATAGCACTTGCATTACAAGTCATAGGATTTATTAACATACAATATGCAATACAAGATGGAGAGATCTATATACTAGAAGTCAATCCACGAGCAAGTAGAACTGTACCTTTTATTGCAAAAGCTACAGGTATTCCAATAGCAAAAATTGCAACAAAAATATTATTAGGGGAAAAGCTTCCAACACTTCCAGAGAGAAAGCTCAATTATATCGCTGTAAAAGAAGCAGTATTTTCTTTCTCAAGGTTCCACAATATAGATGTTCTACTAGGACCTGAAATGAAATCTACAGGCGAAGTAATGGGGATTGATCAATCATTTGAAATAGCATTTGCAAAAGCACAAATGGCTGCTGGATATGAATTACCAACTCAAGGAACAGCTTTCATATCTGTTAAAAATTCAGATAAACCACTCATAGTGAAAACAGCACAAACATTAAAAGATACTGGCTTTACTATATTTTCAACTAAAGGTACATCTACATATTTAAATGAAGCAGGAATTACCACACAACAGGTAAATAAAGTAAGAGAAGGCAGGCCACATATATTAGATCTACTACAAGATGATAAAATAAACCTAGTAATCAATACTTCAGAAGGTATAAAGTCATTTTCAGAAAGTAGCAGTATAAGAAAAACTGCACTTGTCAAAAAAATTCCTTACAGTACTACAATACCAGGAGCAAAAGCTTTAGCATCAGCAATCAAAACATTAAAGAAGCAAGGTATACAAGTAGAATCCATGCAAGAATACACAAAGGGATGACATACATTATTCATTGCTAATAAAATCCAAATTAAATATTCAGTATTGACTATAACAACACCTAGCTTGTTGACACTAACTACAATACCTTCTGTTTATAATATTTATATCACCATTCTACTTTGTAGTGTTTGGGAAAGCATGTTATTATAGTACCTAGCAGAGAAGTATACATTTTTAATGAACAACCATATAAACATCACCAATATTGCAATTTCAGCACTAATTATAAAAAATAACAAGTCATATTAAACTAACAGCACTTAGTTCATTGACACTAATTACAAGGCCCTCTGCATTGCTAGAACATTTAATCACCACTCCACCTTATAGTTACGATAAAGCACGTTATCATACTAGCAGCAAGTATACGTTGATTTCTATAGGTATATACCACATAAACATTACTATTAAGACAAATAATAAATACTTAATTGAAAAAACACAACAGATAGTCATAACCTTTTCATCAACATTACGCTTGTAGAGAAGTACCCATATAAAAATTAAGCATAAGTTCCTACCAAAAGCTCGCATTAACCAAAGTTATACAAACAACAGAATACTAGTTTCTAAAGTTAACAAATAGATTATTAGATATAAAACTTAAATAAGTAAGGAAATTTGATTGAAAATCAAATAGAGTAAACTACAGCTTTTCTACTAGCACTACAATGGACATAACATAGTATAACAAAAAAAAGCTACTACAAAACTTTACTTACAGATCTCTAGAACAGCACATAGATAAAACTAAGCATACCAAAGGCTTATATCAAACTACATAAATAACAGAACATAATATTATAAGCTTAACAAAACAAACCATTAGATATAAAACTCAAAATAAGTAAGTATATTCATCTGATGACTCAACACAAACAAAGATAGCACTTTCTTTATAATAAGTACCAGCAGAAAAGCTAATAAAAATTAATTATATAACACACACCTGTAAAAACTTACACATACAACAACAAGAACTCTTACCTTAATGCAAAGGTAAACACAAAGTAAAAATATTATGGACTATATAAAGAGCATGTAAACCAACACAAATTATAGTTTTAAAATACGTACAAATTCAACTTTCTTATTTTATGCTTCTTCCTTAGGTTTTAATATCTTACGCTCCAATCTTAAAATACGTTTCTTGATTACTTTTATTTCTTCCATCAATTCTTTATATTGATCACTGCTAACAGAATCAGAAGCAGAAGACCCTATACGCTTTACCTGATCCCCACCATCAATTACACTACTTTCATTATTTTGCGCATTTGCTGCCATTACCCTTTCTTGAATCTTTACAACCGACTCAAACATTTGATCAAAAGTTTTACTATCACCTACAATTTCTTTTACAGTATTTATATACTGCTGTATAACACCTTTGTAATCATCGTCTGCCATAAAATACACTTCTATAATATAACAATTTTTATATTATAGTAAAACGTGTTAACTGTCAATATTGTTAGTTATGAAACGCACAATAAAAACAATCTTTAATTTGTAGGATGTATCATGTTTTCGGGGTTAACAATTCTATCAAATTCTTCTTCACTTATCAAGTTAAGTTTTATTGCAGCATCTTTTAGTGTTATTCCCTCCTCAAAAGCAGTTTTTGAAATTTTTGCTGCATTATCATAACCTATATGTTTATTCAATGCAGTGACTAACATCAAAGACTGATTTAACAAAAATGAAATACGCTTTGTATCAGCTTTAATGCCTTGAACACATTTTTGTGAAAAATTAATACTAACGTCAGATAATAATTTAATAGATTGTAAAACGTTATAAATAATGACAGGTTTAAACACATTCAATTCAAAATGACCATTTGATCCTGCAACAGTCACAGTAGTATGATTACCCATAACCTGAGCACATACCATAGTCATAGCTTCACATTGAGTTGGATTTACCTTACCTGGCATTATAGAAGAGCCAGGTTCATTAGCAGGTAATATAATCTCCCCTATTCCACATCTTGGTCCTGAACCAAGCAACCTAATATCATTCGCTATTTTCATCAAACTTACAGCAATAACATTCAATACACCACTAAATTCAACTAATGCATCGTGCGTAGCTAACGCTTCAAATTTGTTAATAGAAGATACAAAATTAAAACCAGTCAATTTTTTAATTTCACTCGCAAAATGAATATCAAATTGTTTTCTAGAATTGATACCTGTACCTACAGCAGTACCACCTTGAGCTAACTCAAGCAAATTACCCAATGCAGACTTTATTCTATTCATACCCTGTAGAATTTGGTATGCATATCCAGAAAATACCTGACCCAAAGTTAACGGAGTAGCATCTTGAAGATGAGTACGTCCCACTTTAACAATATTTTGAAATGCTATAGACTTACTATGAAGAGCCTCATACAAATTCTTCAAACTTGGCAATAAAGAATTTTCAGTTTCAACAACAGCTGCAATATGCATTGCTGTCGGAAAAGTATCATTGGAAGATTGAGAATAATTAACATGATCATTTGGATGTACAGGACATTTACTACCTTTTTCTCCACCCAACATTTCAATTGCACGATTGGCTATCACTTCATTAACATTCATATTAGTTTGAGTACCAGAACCAGTCTGCCAAATCACCAAAGGAAATTCATCATTAAGCTTACCATTCACAACTTCATTTGCAGCATCACAAATTGCACTACCTATCACTTCATTAATATCACCATTCTTCATATTAACACGAGCTGCTGCCAACTTAATAAGCCCTAACGCCTTTATCAAAGGTTGAGGCATCTTTTCTGATCCAATTTTAAAGTTATTAATAGAACGTTGTGTTTGTGCACCCCAATAATGACATGCAGGAACTTCTATTTCACCTAAACTATCCCTTTCTTTCCTCATAAACTTCTATTCCTTTATTTATTGACTAATTTATAATAGAGTTTTGCATCTATGTCTACTAAGACTATATAATTACCTATCATTTCATAAACAAACAAATATTCCAATATTTCAACACTCTAGGACTCTATTAGATAATGCTTCCTGCATAATAAAAGCGCAATAATGTTATAACACACATTATCAACACTTCACTTTATTAAACAAGTACATGTAATTGCTTAATAAATTATTGTAAATTCTTACAATTTTGTACTATAATTGACATTTGGACATTTCAGTATTCTATGGTTAATGTTTTAATAACAGCTGGACCAACCCAAGAATTTATTGATCCTGTAAGGTATATTACTAACAGTTCATCTGGTAAACAAGGGTATGCAATTGCTGAATACATGAATAAAATAGGATGGAATGTTAATTTAGTATCTGGCCCAGTTACTATTCACAATCACAACATACCAAATATATTCTACGTAAAAAACTGCAATGAAATGCTACAAACTTGCATAGAACTATTACCAGTAGATATTGCAATTTTCACAGCAGCAGTAACTGATTGGTGTCCTATATACTCTGCTAAAAAAATAAAAAAATATGAAATTACAAACATTAAAATCACTCACAATCCAGATATCATCCATATCATAAGCACTCACGCAAAAAGACCAAAACTAGTAATTGGATTTTCATTAGAGTCAGAAAATGCAATAGAAAATTCAAAAGTTAAACTAATAAAAAAACAATGTGATTGGATTATAAGCAATACAACAATCATTAATAACAAACAAGTTATGGGAAACGATTATAATAAAATCACAATTATTACTAAAAATCATTATCAAGAATTTCCTATAATGTCTAAAAAAGATATAGGCAAGTTAATTACAGAACAAATTATCAATTTTTTAGCTAATAATAAGGACAAGTAAAATTACCATAAAATTTGATAAGTTATTCCTTATATTTGTCAAAATTCTAACATTATAGCACTAAAAAATTATTCACACTTGACTTCAAATTAAGTATTTCATATAGAACTCCAGTGAAATTACATCTAAAAAATAAATTTATCAATAAATCTTAACTGCTGAAAAATTTAGTGATAACAGATGTAGACCTTATAAACACAATCAATTAAGTAATCCATGTAAATTTAAAAACTATGATATAATATACATAAGCATTGACTAATTAACTATTTGCATATATGCTGTATTAGTTTTTTATTTTCTTATTACTATTTCTAGGCATTTGAAGAATGTATAAGCAATCTTGGGAGTTGTTAGGCAGTGGTCAGCATGCAGATTTAACTGTTGCATATATTAATGCAAGAATTATTGATCCAGAATCCAAATTAGATATAACAGGGTCATTACTTACAAAAGGAGATAAGATCATCGATTTTGGTCAAGATTTATTTAGTAATGGTATACCAAGCACTATAGATGAAGTAATAGATTGTCATAATAACATATTGATGCCAGGTTTAATTGACATTCACGTACATTTTCGTGAACCAGGACAAGAACACAAAGAAACCATACATACAGGAAGCAAATCTGCTGCTGCTGGAGGAGTAACCACTGTAGTTTGTCAACCTAACACTATCCCTACTATCAGTAGCATAATCACTGCAAAGTATATTAAAATGAGAGCACTAGAAAGTGCATATGTAAACATAGAGTTTTATGCTTCTATAACAAAGCCAGATAATTCATTATCCGATATGGCGCTATTAAAAGAAGTAGGAGCAGTTGGTTTTACTGACGACGGCATGCCAGTAATGAATTCTTTAACAATGCGACAAGCATTAAGCTACTCTAGCATGTTAGACACTGTAGTAGCACAACATGCAGAAGATCTAAATTTATCTAACAATGGCCACATTAACGAAGGCACAGTCTCATATGAATTAGGATTAAAAGGTATCCCAGATATTTCAGAATCTACAATAGTAAACCGCGACATTGCCTTAATGAAAAACCTTAAAAATGCACATTACCACATTTTACACGTTTCATCTCAAGATTCTTTAAATATAATAAAACAAGCAAAAAACCAAGGATTAAAAGTTACATGTGAGGTAACTCCTCACCATTTAACTTTAACTGAACAAGATGTAATAACACATGGTACTCTTGCAAAAATCAATCCACCTCTAAGAACTGAAAATGATCGCCTCAGTATGGTAGAAGGATTAAAAAATGGCATAATAGACTGTATAGCAACAGATCATGCACCACATGAAGTAAATACTAAAGAATTACCATTAGATACAGCTGCTTTTGGAATGGTTGGATTAGAAACAATGCTACCAATATCTTTAGAGCTATATCACAATGGTACTATGTCTTTAATAGATCTACTTGCAACTTTAACATACAAACCAGCAGATATTATAAAAGTACCAAGGGGACGTATAAAAAAAGGTTTCGTTGCAGATCTAATAATATTAGACATAAATCACGAATGGACAATTGACATATTAAAATTTGCGAGCAAATCAAAAAATTCACCATTTCATAACAGGAAAGTAAAAGGAAAAGTTTTAAGAACTATAGTATCAGGTAAAACTATTTATACAGCAGTAAGAAACATTTAAGTTTTTTCAATATCCGCTTAATATACATAGCGGTTGACACACCTTACAGTATTTTTGTCTATAATGTTTAGTCTATTTATATACAAAGTCTAAAGCTACAGCATCTAGTATTATATTACAAAAAATTAAACACGTCTCATCCTCTTAGCATTCGTACTAATACAATATACAGCATTCTTACACAAAACTGCAGTCTACTTAAAACCATATAACTATAGTTCCAATAAAACTGTTTGTACACATAGGACTCATTAAAGTTTACAGTCCTTTCTTATATCACCAATAGTATAATTTATATTTTAAATTTAGCACTATAACATCTAGTCACTCATATCAATGATCAATATTAAAGTATTATATAATCTACATACCTGTATTCATACTAATATATATAACTGACAAGATTTTATATTATTGTTTCATACAACTACAATCTAATCTATATGTAAAATATGAGCACTACAATCTCTAAAAAACTACCTATATCACATAAATGAAAATAAGTACTATATTATTTAACATGCGTTGGTATACATAGGAACTCAACAAAGTTTTACACATATAATAAAAGTCTATATATAGCAGCAATAAATTTATAATTCTCAATAATACCAACTAACTTACAAAGTGTCACAATACCATCATAAATACGAATTACCTTATTTTATATTATGCAACACAATTTACAGAGTTTTACAGAACACTTTATAAATCAGCATTAAATATTCCTCATTCAGCTTTTCCTAATTAAAAGAACCAAAAACTTCATTAAACTTTTCCTTTAGTACAATATCAAACTCTTCATATGAAATATTAATTCCTAATTGCTCAAAAGAGGTAACTCCATATTTCTTTATACCACATGGTACTATACCCAAATAATGTGAAAGATTTGTATAAATATTAATAGATACTCCATGATAAGTGATCCATTTCCTTATTCTAATTCCAAATGCAGCAATTTTTTTTTCAGTGCCATTATGAGTTACCCAGACTCCTATTAAGTCAGGATTAAAATATGATTTTATTGAAAAATGACTTAAAGTGTTAATAATCCAATCACCTAAAGTTTTAACATACAGTCTAACATTACACTTGTTCCTGTTTTTTAAATCCAACATAACATAAGCAATTCTCTGTCCAGGACCATGATAAGTATATTTACCACCCCTATTCGTAGAATATACAGGTAACAAATCACTAGCTAATAAATCCTCAACTTTAGCTCCAGTACCAGCAGTATATAATGGAGGATGCTCAAGTAACCATACTAATTCTTTTTGTAATCCATCAGAAATACCATCTACTTTCCATTGCATAAAGTATACTGCTTCCTGATAATCTATTGGAGAAGATTCTATTTTCCACTCTACTAAATTACATGACATACTTATACATTAAAAGTTATTACAGTATTGTACGCTAATAACAAAAAAAATTATAAATTTACATAAGAAAATAAAAATACATACTAAAATTAACTCAGGTGCACAATACACATTTTAAAAACCTAATAAAATTTCACAAACAAAGTACTATCCAAAACGAACACAAATGAATAAAAATAACATACACAAAAGCTTCAAAACGTATCACACAAATACAGATCTCACACGATACATAAATAAAGATAAGTAAGAATAAAAATAAACCACTAAATCCAAGTTAGTTTAACAAGATTAATAGAGTATAAAAAACACAACATCAGCTGTACATTAAAAAGCAGGTATTTTACCACATTTTCATAAAACTGAAAATTCTATATATAAATCCTATAATACTTAATGCAATAAAGCTTACAAAATCAAATAATTTCACTGTAACACAATTGCAGTTCCTCTGTTAGTAATGCCAAATTTTCTTAAGTTACAGTTTATCAATGCTATCAACATTACAAAATCTAGCATATTATAATAAGCTTTATAAAACCAAATAGATTTCTATAATACAAACTCAAAATCAAGAAAGATTATACTCAGCTAATACTACTATAAGATTTATCATATCTAAAACAAACTTGATATCAGAAGCCAGATAATTTCACTTTAACACATACGAAGAATTTACTTGATATATACAAACTACTTCAAGTTTTATAGAATTCAATGTTCTTAACTTCATAACACATAAACATAGTATACAAAATCCCAAGTTAAATACTAAATAGTTACATCATTACTATCCACAATGATTAATCAACATAAACACTACAAATTAAAATCCATCTAACACTACTAATTCTCTACAATATTACAGTACCAATTTTACATAAAAACTAACATCTCACCATATCCTGAGTTAAGCACTAGATAGTTACATCATTACTATCCACAATTATTAATCAACATAAACACTACAAATTAAAATTCAC
>NZ_QOHL01000021.1:0-20646 GCF_004181775.1 Ehrlichia minasensis | reverse complement strand
CAGTCTAGCTGCTAATGCTTCAAACATTATTTTGCATGCAGTTATGTTAAAACTTGCACTTTAATATCTGATGTTAAACTGCTTTTAATGAAATAGATAAAAACATTTCTCTGTTTTGTTAATGTCTCTGTATGAAACACAATAGTGATTTATTTAAATACATTTATAGTGTGATGATACAGAAACATAGTTTTGTCTAGGTTATTACTAATATAAAAATTTATTATCTTACTACTAAGTTACTTTTATTGTAATCTACTACTCTAATCTTTTTAATACCCTCTGTATAAAATGCAATCTAGTAGTTTATTTAAACGCATCTTGTAATGTGATTCTGAGAAAATGGTTAAACATGCTTTTGCCTGATCTATGTAGGTTGTTGCTATTTCTAATGACTTTTCAATGGCATTGTGGGATTTAATGTAGTATATAGCCTGTTCTAGGTTTTGATTAACAGATATTTGGTCCCAGAATTTTTTTTCTTCTGATGTTGCATTTTTGTATGCAATGATAACTGGTAAAGTTGTTTTTCCTGTTGAAAGATCATTCCCTAATTTTTTACCAAATTGTGCATTTGAAGCCGTATAATCAAGAATGTCATCCATTATTTGAAAAGCAACGCCGAGATTATTACCAAAACTTTTTAATGCTTCGCTTTCTTGTGGATTAACTTGTGCAAGATGAGCAGCGGCTTCACAAGTTGCTCCAAATAGAGAAGCTGTTTTTGCAGAGATAATTTCAATATATTTTTCTTTGGAAATGTTTATGTTATAACTAGAAAGCATTTGTTGTATTTCTCCTACTACAATGGTATTAGATGTTTGGGAGAGTATGGATAGTATATTAAGATTCTTACATTCTATAAGCCATTGAAAAGATATGGCAAGTAGGAAATCTCCAGCTAAAATGCTTGCTTTGTTTCCCCATATAAAATTGGAAGTTTTTTTCCCTCTTCTGAATTCACTTTCGTCTATTACATCATCATGTAACAATGTGGCATTATGTATAAATTCAATGGCTGCTGCAATAGGTATTTTATTTTCATTTGTACAGTTTAGCATCTTGCATATAATGAAAAAAATGATGGGACGTATTCTCTTCCCTCCAGATTTGATTAAGTGGTGTATAATTTCTGTAATTAAAGCAATGTGTTTATCACTATGGTGGGAAATTAAAATTTCCATTGCATCTAAATCTTGCTGAATTAGTGATTTTAATTGTAGAAGTGTATTGTTGAATTCATTTGTCATGTTTAGTAATTCTAAGATTTTTCATAATATTTGTGTTTGTAGTAAAGTTTGTTAACTTTGTATTTATAGAAATATGGAACAATAAGTACAAATATGTAACCCCATGATAATTTATATCATATTTATATATCAACTTCATTATTAATTCTGTTTATATTGAAAGAGTAGCAAAGACATTTACTATGCGCTTATGAACTGTAATAATTTACAAATTCAATAGGGTGTGGATGTAGCTGTAGATCTTTTACTTCTAGTGTTTTAAGTTTTATGTATGAGTCAATTTGATCATTAGTAAACACATTTCCTGCTAATAGAAATTCTCTATTGTTGTCTAAGGATTCTAATGAATCTTCAAGAGAACTTGCTACAGAATTTAATTGTTGTAATTCTGCTTTATCTAGTGAGTATAGGTTTTTATTTATTGCAGGTCCTGGATGGATTTTATTTTGTATACCATATAAGCCAGCCATTAACTGTGCAGAAAAACATAAATAAGGATTTGCAAGTGGATCTGGAAAGCGTACCTCTATCCTTTTAGCATTAACATCATTTTGAGGTACGTATGGTATACGAATAGCAGAAGACCTATTTTCGTATGAGTAAGTTAACCAAGTTGGTGCTTCAAAGTGTGGTACTAATCTTTTATAGCTGTTTGTTGAAGGGTTTGCAAATGCATTAATTGCTTTCCCATGTTTTATAATACCACCTATATAATATAAACAAGTTTCTGATATACTGCCATCGGGGTTCACGAAAAGATTGGTGTTATTTTTCCAAAGAGATTGGTGACAATGCATACCATTGCCGTTATCTCTGATGACTGGTTTTGGCATAAAAGTTGCAGTTTTACCATAAGATGATGTGACTCCATGTACTATGTATTTGCATTTTTGTACATTATCTGCACTAGCAAGTAGTTCATCATGCTGAAACCCAACTTCGCATTGTGATGCAGCAACTTCATGATGATGTATTAAAGGTGTAATACCTACTTCTTTAAACATTATTAACATTTCTGATCGAATGTCGTGTAACGAATCAATAGGAGGAGTTGGCATGTATCCGCCTTTAACTCTTGGACGATGATTATTATTAGAAAATTCTCTTCTTTGATACAAAATATCATGTTCTGCTGACTCTATTTTAAAGTAAGAGTCATACATTCCTGTGTAAAATTGAACATTGTCGAATACAAAAAACTCTATTTCTGGTCCAAAGTAACACTTATCAGCAATTCCTGTAGATAGCATATATTCAGATGCTTTTTGTGCGGTATATCTTGGATCTTTAGAGTATTGAGATTGATTGTATGGATCTACTATATTGCAGATTATGACTAGTGTTGATTGAGCAGAGAATGGATCTACAAAAGCTGTACTGATGTCTGGTAATAATATCATATCAGATTTTTCTATTGACTGCCATCCGGGAATTGATGAACTGTCGAAATTAATCCCTGTAAAAAGTACTTGTGCATCTGTAGTTTCTGCACTACGTGTTATATGATGCCATCTTCCGTTAGAATCTGTAAATCTTAAGTCTATAAAATTTATTGCATTTTTTTTTATGTAGTTTAAAGTATCCTCTGTAGAAAGGAACATGATAAGATTACCAAGCTTAAAAACAGATAGGATATCAAGTTTCTTGTGCTTTTGCAACATACATATATAATTTATTAGGGAATTTGATTAGTAGATGTATAAGTTTATTGAGTTGTATTGTTACAGAAAATAAAGAAAAATCTTTACTTAACTTTAGGAAAATGATTCAATGTTATCACTACTTTTATCTTTGATTAAGATCCCGTAGCTCAGTCGGTAGAGCAATTGACTTTTAATCAGTGTGTCGCGCGTTCGATTCGCGCCGGGATCACTGTTTATTTTTATAATGATCTGTTTCTGAAATGAAGTTAGAGTCTCAATTCTTAAGCTTTTTATATTCTCGTGGATATTTTAATCAATGTACTAACATTAGTGCGTTGGATCAGTTAATGAGTAAGCAATGTGTACATGCATATATAGGGTTTGATTGTACTGGTAAAAGTTTACATGTTGGTAGCTTAGTGCAAATTATGATTTTGAGATACCTTCAAAAATTTGGTCATAAACCTATAGTATTATTGGGAAATGGTACAACTAAAATAGGTGATCCTTCTGGTAAAGATAAATCGCGTGTAATGTTATGTGCTGATGAAATTGAAGCAAATACATTAGGGATTTATGATGTATTGAAAAAGTTTATTAAATTTGGAAATGGTCCCACTGATGCTCTGTTGGTACGTAATGCTGAGTGGTTGAATGATTTAAATTACATAGAATTTTTAAGGAATATAGGTAGACATTTTTCTGTCAATAACATGTTAACTTTTGATAGTGTGAGGTTGCGTTTAGAAAGGGAACAGAATCTTAGTTTTTTAGAATTTAATTACATGTTGTTACAGTCCTATGATTTTATAGAGCTTAGTAAGCGGTATAATTGTTTATTACAAATAGGTGGTTCTGATCAGTGGGGGAACATTGTTAGTGGTGTAGAGTTAGGTAGAAAGTTAAAGTTACCAGAGCTTTTTGGCCTTACAACTAATTTAGTGCTTACAAGTTCTGGTGAAAAGATGGGTAAGACTGCACAAGGTGCAGTATGGTTGAATGGTGATATGTATAGTCCTGTTGATTATTGGCAATATTTTCGTAACGTCAAAGATGAAGATGTTGGGCGTTTTTTAAAATTATTTACTGAGTTACCTCTTGATAGAATCAAAGAGTTGGAACTCTTGCAGGGATACGAAACTAATGAAGCGAAAAAAATATTAGCTACTGAGGCTACTAAAATATGTCATGGGGAGGAAATTGCGCGAAATATTGCTGCTGATGCACTTAAAGTTTTTGAGTGTAATGATGATTCAGGCTTGTCGGCTTTTTATGTGGATAGACATGATGTAGATTTAGGATTGCCTATAATAAAATTACTTCAGATATCTGGTCTGGAAAAGAGTAATAGTAGTGCGAGAAGACTTGTCAATGATAAAGGATGTAAAATTAATGATGTAGTTATATTAGATGTAAATTACAAATTATCCTTAGAACATTTTTGCAATGCATCCTATGTTAAATTAAGTTGTGGGAAAAAGCGTCATTTAAAAATAATGTTAAAGAGTGATTTTTAGTAAAAAGCATAGGATAAAAGAAGCTATGACAAATTATGAAGAGATATTTGATAGTAAGATTAAACTTATAAAGGAAGAGGGTAGATATAGAGAATTTACAGGATTTTCTCGCATTCCTGGTCAATTTCCTTATGCTATCGAGTGTAATGTGAATAATGTAGTAACATTGTGGTGTAGCAATGATTATTTAGGTATGGGACAAAGTGAACATGTAATGCTTGCTATAAAAAATTATAGCAGTAGTGTTGGTGCAGGTGGTACTAGAAATATTTCTGGTACTACAAAGGAGATTATTGAGCTTGAAGAATCATTAGCCGATTTACACAGAAAGCCTGCAGCTTTAACTTTTGTCTGTGGTTATGTTGCAAACCAGACTACTATCAGTACATTACTTTCTGTTGTTCCAGATATTGTAGTATTTTCAGATGAGAAGAATCACTCCTCTATGATAGAAGGGATTAGGGGAAGTAATAGGGCAAAGCATATATTTAAGCATAATGATGTTAAACATCTTGAAGCTTTATTAAAGTCTATTGATAGATCTTTACCTAAGATTATAATATTTGAGTCTTTATATTCTATGGATGGAGATGTAGCTCCGATTGCAGAAATTTGTGATTTAGCTGATGAATATGGTGCAATGACTTATGTAGATGAAGTACATGCAGTTGGTATGTATGGAAATCGTGGTGGTGGTATATCGGAGCAGGAAAATATATCTGATAGGATTACTATTATTCAAGGTACTCTTTCTAAAGCTTTTGGAGTTATGGGTGGATATATTACTGGATCTAAGAGTTTAATAGATGTTGTTAGAAGTTTTGCTCCTGGTTTCATTTTTACTACAGCTTTATCTCCGCTTATTGCGTCTTCTGCTAGAATAAGTGTTGAACATTTGAAAAATAGTTCTGTTGAAAGAGAAAAGCAACGAGAAGTTGTTAACAAAGTAAAGGAATCTTTTGCTAGAGCTGGTATTAATTTTTTAAAGACTGATACACATATTATTCCTGTTATTATAGGTGATCCAGTAGCTTGTAAAGATATTTCAAAAATATTACTTAATGATTACAAAATATATATACAATCTATTAATTATCCTACTGTACCTGTGGGTACAGAAAGATTGAGGATTACTCCTACACCTTATCATACAGATGAAATGATAGATATATTAACTCAAGCACTAGTTGATGTTTTAGGTAGGTTTAAAATAATATGTTAAGTCAAGTTAGGTTTCTTGCCAAGCGTTTGTAATATGTATTAATCCTTTTGAAAGTGAAAGAAAATATAGGTCAAATCTTATGTTGTATTTTTCAAATTTTTTATAGTAAGTAATAAAGTACTTTGCTACTCTGATAATTGATTGTTGTTGTTTATAAGTAATGGGAATTTCTGACCTAAGTATACTAGTTTTGACTTCTATAAAAACCAAGTTTTGATTTTTAGAGGCAATGATGTCAACTTCACCTAAGGTACATTTGTATCTGTGTTTTATAATATGATATCTTTTACACTTTAAGAGCCAAATTATAATGACTTCTCCCAAATAACCTATCATGTTGTAGGTAGCTTTTAAATAATTCTTTTTGGTTTGCATGATATGGTAAAAGTATTAATGGAAACCAGTATATCAAATTTTCTAGTGAAGTGGAAATGATTCTCAATTAAGTTTATGGTGCTCTTTTGTACTTGGTTTATATGCAATACACTTTGTATTGTTTTGCTACTTTTAAAATGCCAGATAGTGTAAGTATATCTCAAGTAATTTTTTTAAATGTACATAATGGTACTTGCAGTAAAAATCAGTGTGTTAAATTTTTTACATCTAGTGAAGATAATGTTTAATTAGACTGACAGCTTTTCAGATAATGTTTTGTACCTGATAACTATAATGCAATGTCTTTTATACTGTTGATACAAGATTGTTATACATATCAAGTGTTAATATTATAGCAGTTATCAGATGACTTTTTTATGAAACATTATGAATATAATTGTTAGTGAGAATTGATATCTAAATTTTTTAGCTGTATAAAAGTGGTTATCAATTGAATCTGTAGTTCTTTAATAATACTTGATATCTAGTACTTGTATGTAGTAGCCTTTTGTGTTTAAAATCTGATAATAGACTTCACTACTCAGTGTTTACTGCTTATACATATCAAAAGGTATAATGCATTATATAAGGATGAATTTCTTTTATATTATACATAAATATAAAGTTACAATATTAATTAAGTTATGTGTGTAGCAATAAGTTTCTTTGTTATAGTTTAACTTTTAAAATGTGGTCCATACCAGCACTTTATTATCCACTCTGATTGCCAACATACATAAATCATTGTTTGACACTGATGCAGCCCATTATTATATAAGTTTACAGTAGGTTTTGCTGCTTATCGCATTTAACAAAAAAGTTGTTGGCAATTTCCATACTACATACAAAATATGTAATGTTGATAAGTAACAGGTTTATTTGTATAAAGGTAGTATTGTATCATAGTTCAACTTGATATATTAATATCATAAAATCATTGATGAAGAGCGGCGTATCAAATTTTTTGTAGTGTCATTAAATTCACGCATTTTCTCAAATAATGTATTTGTATCTGTGTTTAAAAATATAAATACACTTTTATATTTTAAAATAGAACTATGATTTTATATTAAAAATGGCATATAGTATCCTAAGAATACTTATATGATGATTTTTTGTGAAATGTTTATATGGACCATCAGTGTGATTCTTTCATTTTGTGTTACATTGTAAAAAAGTGTTTTTTCTTGAATAAGCCTGTGAAATAACATAGGCTTAGTGAATTAATATATAGTGTTTGATAGTGATTTTTCGTAGTGGTGCAAATATAAATTTTTCTAAGTATAGAATGTGTGCTATGTTCTGTAGCGGTGTTCTAATGCTTATATCAATATTACTTGTTTTATTTAAGGGTATATGCTTTGGTACAGATTTTGCAGGTGGTATTGTTATTGAACTTCGTGCAAGTCAAATAGATACTAGAAGTATTACATTGAAACTGCAAGAAAGAGGTTTTGTAGGGTTTTCTGTGCAAAGTTTTAGAAATAACGATAAGGAATTAATGATTCGTTTTAAGAGTGGAAAAGATGTAAATCATACTGATGCTGTTGAAAAAATAAAATTAGCATTAGGGGAAATATTAGGTGAAGTGACTTATTTAAAAATAGACTATGTTGGGCCACAGGTTGGATATAAACAGATTTTTGAAGGACTATGTGCAATAATTTTTTCATTGTTAGGTATGTTTTTATATTTGTGGGTAAGATTTCAATGGAGATTTGCATTGGGTGGTGTTTTGGCACTGATACACGATGTAATATTAACATTAGGTTTGATTAGCTTGTGCGACATTGAGTTTAATCTCTCTTCTACTGCAGCAATTTTGACTGTTATTGGTTATTCAGTAAATGATTCAGTGGTAATATATGATAGAATTCGGGAATTACTTAGAAAGAAATTGCAAAAAAAGTTGTCTGATATAATTAATGTAAGTATTAATGCTACTTTGTCTAGAACTATATTGACTTCTGGCACTACCATGTTAGCATCTTTTCCTTTGATGTTGTTATGTCAAGGTACTGTTAGAGAGTTAAGTATAATTATATTTTTTGGTATAGCTGTTGGTACATATTCTTCAATATTTATAGCAACAGCGTCTTTGTCTGATAACGTTAAAACTTAAGGTATTTGAGATATTTTTTTAATGTGTTGAGGAGATTTTTTGATGGATACTCAGTAGTTGATAATCCGTATTATCAAAAAGCGCTGTTTATATATGAAATTTTTTATAATAATAGTGTTTTAACTACAATTTTATATGCTGCTAAATTTTACTTGGTGTTGTATATTTGATATATATCTTTAAGGTAAACACAGTTGGTAATATTGGTTATGATGCACTTTTATAATAGGTGAGATTTATTTATAACCAATATTACAACGTTATTTTATGTATTAGACTAAAATTCGAGCGCAATATGAAAGTTGTGTTTTCTTTACAAGAATAAACTTTATTGATTGTGAAATTAGTGAAGCTTGCTTAATTAAAATGCAGCTGTCAAAATGTGTAATGTTTTTATGATAGTTGAAGGTTTAATCTATAGATGATGATCTATTAATTTTATATATTCTTTGAATAGAAATCTTTATGGATGTTGAAGTCATGTTATTCCATTTTAAAAGTTGGACTATTGATAAAAGCATTGATTGTTGTATGAACAGTTGTTACTTATCAATATTATATATTTATATTTATGTGGAGCGAGAGATAAGAATTGATCTTGTGTAGAGGAATACTTTTTGTGTAGAAAGTAATCAATAGTAAAGTTTATTATAAACTTACGTAATAGTAGGCTTTATTGATATTGCAAAGGTTTGTGTGTTTTAATAGCAATAGTGGTAATAAAGTTCTGTTGAGGTGTACATTTTAAAAGTTAAAACTATGATAAGGAAATTTGTTGCTATACACATAGAATTAATATTGCACCTTTATATTTGTAGTCATATAAAATAAATTTATCCTATATAGTAGGTTATACTTTTTAATATGTAAAAAGGAATAAATGCTGTTAATAGTGAAATTTATTATCAGTTAAAAAGTTGAACTATGATGAAAATATTTATGGCTGTATAAATAAATTTGTTACTTGTCAATATTATATATTTATGCATAGCATAAGATAAGAATTGATCTTGTGTAGAGGAATACTTTTTGTGTAGAAAGTAATCAATAGTAAAGTTTATTATAAACTTACGTAATAGTAGGCTTTATTGATATTGCAAAGGTTTGTGTGTTTTAATAGCAATAGTGGTAATAAAGTTCTGTTGAGGTGTACATTTTAAAAGTTAAAACTATGATAAGGAAATTTGTTGCTATACACATAGAATTAATATTGCACCTTTATATTTGTGTGTCATATAAAATAAATTTATCCTATATAGTGGGTTATACTTTTTAATATGTACAAAGGAATAAATGCTGTTAATAGTGAAATTTATTGTCGGTTAAAAAGTTGAACTATGATAAAAATATTTATAGCTATGTAAATGAATGTATTACTTATTAATATATATATTTATATATAGTGTAAAATAAGATTGAGTTAACTTTTTGTGTAGAGGTAATCAGTAGTAAATCTTATTGTGGGTTTCTATAATAATGATCTATTAACTATAGAGTACTGATTTTATATACTTTAATAAAGAACAAGATAATGCTTAGTACAGTGTTATGTATTAATTATTACATTTTAGAAATTTGACACTAGTAAGTGCTTGTATTGCCTACGCTATTAGTGAAGTTTATGGTTTACTCATACAGCTCTTGAGATATTTATTAAATGGGAGGCCGGAACCGGAATTGAACCGGTATAAAAGGATTTGCAGTCCTCTGCATAAGCCATTCTGCCATCCAGCCTAACTGTTGTAAATTTTTGCTATTTGTTCTAGCATTAATATAGCATCGTTTTTTGATCTTTGAAAAGAATTGCGTCCTATAATTGACCCATCACCCTTACCTGATTTGATTGATTGTATTTCGTGCAATAGCTCATCTTCAGTTTTTGCTTCTCCACCTGAGAAAACAACTAGTCTTCTTCCTGCAAAGCAAGATAATTTTACGTACTCTACCCTTTGTTTTAAATCTGAAATATCATAAGGAATAGAATCTCTCTCTATGTGACTTGTTGGTAACTTAACCTTTATAATATTTGCGCCAAGTGATGCTGCAATATGTGCAGCGTATGCTACTATATCTACTGCTGTTTCTCCTTGTTTTGAAATGTCATTTCCACGTGGGTATGACCATATCACAACTGCTAACCCTACTTCTTTTGCTTCTGCTATTAGAGCTCTTGTCTCTCTAATCATTGAGAAAAAATTGTGGGAACAAGGATAGATAGTTAACCCTATAGCTGAACACCCTAACCTTAGGGCATCTTTTACAGAAGATGTAACAACTTGGTCAGGAAAACTGTTTTTTGGTGAAAGCAGTGTAGAATTATTTATTTTAAGAATAAGAGGTATAAGGCCGGAGTATGTTGATGCACCAGCTTCAAGCATACCGATTGGAGCTGCAAATGCACTAAACCCACCCTCAATGGCTAATTGAAAGTGATAATGTGGATCATAAGACTGAGGGTTTTTTGCGAAACTTTTAGTTGGTCCATGTTCCATACCTTGATCTACAGGTAGTATTAGCAATTTCCCACTACCTGCAACTTTACCGTGCAATAGCATTCTTGTTAGATTTGCTTTGACACCTGGGTTCTCACTTTCATAGAATCCTAGAATATCTTGAATAGGATTATTGGCTAGCACAAAGTTTCTACATATTAAACAAACACAATAATATTAGCAAATTTTTTATCTACTACAAGAATAAAATAACATGTGTAGTTATTCGAATGCGTGTGTAAAAATCAGGAGAAAGAATTTAGAATATGTGAATTGCTGAGTGAGAATGTCTGTTAGGCATGTATTATTCGAAAGTAAAATAAATGTTTTAATTTGTGTGCTATTTATATTGTAGTTTATAGTTTGTTAACTTTTATCAGGTGTAGTATAAGTAATGTAACTTACTGATAAAGGGCATTTTTATTATCTGGATCATGTAATTAATGGCTTCATCTGAGAGAATATTAACAGCTTATTGTTAATGTGTGTTAATAAAGTTCAATTTTTTTAAAATTATGTTAAAATTTTTAAGATTTTTGTACTTAACTTGGGTTCCATTATGTATCAACAACAACCTGGCATTGAAAGCATAAAAATATTGTTGAATAGTAAATTAGAAAAAGTAGCTGAAGTGTCTGTAAACTATATTGAAATGTGGGAATATATTTATTGGGCTCATTTGATACGGTCTGATGATTATTTAGATACTATTAACCTAGTTAGGAAATGTGATAAGGAACATGACATATTTCATCATGCAGTGATGTGTAACCCTGAAGTATTTATATCAAAAATAACCGCACCGAAATTTTCTTCAGTTCTACAAAGTATAAAAGATAAAACAGGAGATTGTAAGACAATAGAATTAGGTTTGTTAAATGGATATGCTTTGTCTGTTATAGTTGCAGATCCATTATTTGAAGAATTTCGGTTAAAAGTTACTAGTGTTAGAATAGGAGGCATAAATTTATGCCAAGATATTTATAATGAAGTAAAAGAGAAAAATAGCAGTAGAGGTATTGATAAATGTTCTGAAGAAGATGTAGATTTTTTAGTAAGAGGTGTTATGTATGAAAGCCATATTAAAGAATATCTTCATTTATTTCCAAATTTAATTTATCTAGATTGTGTTGTTGCTGAGCAAAAGTGTTGTGAGGTTTTGTTTGAGACTTTGCAACATTGTACACCTAAATTGCATTCTCTTTCTTTAAAATGTGCAAATGCTATACCTGCTGTTGAGTGGGAAGTTGGTAGAAAAGTTAGTACTCGATTAAAAGTAAAAGATCTTTTATTAACAAACTGTTCTGTGGATGCATTACGGTATTTTTCTGAGGTTGAATCTTTATTTATTATTGCACCACAAAATCTTCCTGAAAATAGAAAAATATTACTCCATAATTACTATGACAATCCCTGCTCAGTTGCGCAATTGTTGGTATCTACTAACAGTTATATGATAGATTCTGACGGGAAGATGTCTTGTGTAGATGTGGATTATGATGTCATGTCCTTTCGGAAATTGACAGTGCTAGCTATTAACCCATGTCAAGATATGTCATCAATTCTATATATGGATGGTTTGTGGGATACTAAAGCTGGATTAAGCTTTATTGATCAATTGATTACTAGCAAAAAGTATAATTTGTTAAGTGGTATTATGACTTCTCATCCTAGTTCTTTGGATCAGTTATTTTTTATTACATCTCCGATTCATAAGTTTGCTTTATTAGAAGATAGTGAAAAATTATTTCTGAAATCAGTGAGCTGTAATTTTAGAAGTGCTACTTCATTGATTAAAAGTTTGGGAGTTGGATATTTAGTACCACATTTTTCTTATAGTAAGTTTGGTGCTAGTAAAAGAGATTTACAACTTATTCAATTAAGGTTGAAAATTAGTAAAGCACTCAAAAATTTTGACTCAGAGTTGTTTACGAGTGAGACGATATATGATGATATTATAAAATATATAACAAGGTTAACATGTGATGTAAATGAAGTAGGAAATGATCAATCTGCATCTGATAAGTTCTTAAAAAATGTTTTTTTTAAAGCGAATTTTTGTGATGCAGTAAGTGCGAAATATTTAACAAAAATTGTTTCAATGAATTTTCCTATAACATTCTGTGGTGAATTTTTTGGTGGTTTGTTGCCTTATGCAGAAGGTTTAGATATTTACTTAGTTAGTGGAATTGGAGCATTTATACGTGAAAAATTTTTGAAAGAAGAGATTAAAACTTTAGCAGATTTAAAAGATGCTTTGTTAGTGTTTCAAAAAGGTGCGCAGACACGTATTGCTGGTGCAAACGAAGCTGTAAGTCAAGTGATAGGTTTGATGTTGCTTGGTGATGTACGACAAAATGCACAAAGTCCAGATGGATCAGTTAAAGCGTTATGCCTATCAAAATTAGATTCATATTCTAAAGAAATTTTAAGTGATGTTGTGGGGGTAGCTAATGTTTTACAGATGGATAAGAGTAAAAAAATTATTTCTTTTGTTGAAAGTGCTTTGTGTAAAACTGTACCTTCCATAATGAAAAGGATAATACTTACTATGGAGAGTAAACATGTTAATCTGATAGGTGATTTTTGGCATAGTGTGTCTGAGTTGTATGATGATGAATTTACTGACATGTTACCTAACAACTATCTATTTTGTAAAGCTATATCTGCTTGTAGTACAATAACAAGCACTATTGAAGATACTAATCCTTATGTGCGTGCATTTTTACTAATGGATAATGTGAAAGTGAAATTAGTAGAATTAGAATATGGTTATGTAAAATTGCGAATACCAAAATTTGATCAAAGTGCTAGTAAAGTAATGTCAATTTTAGCAGTTTTGACATTTTTAAGGCAAGTCTTGAACTTCAGTGGAATGAGTGATGAAAAAATACTTTGTCATTTAAGTGCTTGTGGTGTGGAAGATTTCATGAGTATGACTATCGTCGTGGTTAATTTAGCATTTAATGAACTAAGAAATTTTAAGGAACAAAGATTAATTGCAGATCATAGGGATTTAGGGTTTTATGAAAGTCTTAATCAAGCTTTTATTCAGCATAAAATATCTCATGAATTCATGATAAAAGTATTATCTGATGTGTTAGCAAATACTGTTATAGAAGTTGTGAAATTATATGAATTGTATTTAGTTCCACTACTTGATAGAAAGGTGCAACGTTTAGTAGATGTTATTGGCCATGCATCTCAAGATACTTTACGTATGAAAAATGTCATTAGTGCTTACATAATGTCTGTCCGTGATGTTTTTTTTGTCAAGAATGATTTGTATCATTTTGTTGAGGATAAAGTAGTAGGTTCAGATGTTGAAATGTTTAATAGCATTAAGTCATTTTCTCCTGTTTCTCGTAGAGGTTTGCTTGATATCTTAAATATGATGTTTTGTGCTAGAGAGTCAGATGTAAGTCTACTGATTCAGCAGCGGAGTAGTTGTGTGTTTATGCGCTCGCAACCAATTATGAAAGATGTAAATTTTTCATTTAAGAACTCAAATAGGTATAGATTTCTTTATAGAGCAATAAATACTATGTACATTCCTTATGAAGAGAAGTATGAGGATTCTTTTGCTGAATTACAGAATATAGGTAGTGTTCCTATCGTATTGGTTTCTTTGTTGTTTCAAAAGATATTTTATTCTTATGCTAAAAATACTATAGATAGGCAATTGCTATTTAAAATTCTCTATAAATTTCAACACTATTTTTATTTTCAGTTTATACAGTATTGTTTTGTTCTTCCTCAAGTGTTGCAGAATGATTCTGATGCATTCATATATGTCAAGCAATCTCAGTATCTTGTTCAAGTGTTAAGACGGATTGAGCCAGAAGTTATTATCAGTACAATAGACAATGCCATGAAATCTGAATGTGATATTACGGGATTGTATAATACAGTTCTATCTTCCTTGGTTTCATTAGATAAAAATGCTGTACCAGCACTGAGTAGTAAGGAAAAAAGTTATTTTTCTAAAATGGTTGATTTGTTTCAAACTAACTTCGAAACACACCAGATACTTAATGGTGATGTGATGAGAATCATATCCATAAGATTAACTTTTGAAGATTTTTCTGTCCAACAGTCAAAATGCTATAGTGACTGTGTGTTTGCAAGTTTCGGTAATATAAAAATGTTAAACCCTATCCAAGGGTACTGTGATCATTGGATAGCTGATGTAAGAAATCAAGTATTAAAATGTACAGGATTACCTGACCTAAATGTTTTGGATATTAGAAATGATTTAGTAAATAGGTGTAAAAATGTTGAAGGTGTCAATGATCTGACTTATCAATTGATTCTAGATAAGTTAGAACCTTCTATCTTACCTGTGCAATACCTTGATGAAATAGCTTGTTGCATAGTATTAGATCTTGTTCAGCGTGTTGTTGATAATGAGTACATAAATGTTTTTTACGAGAAATTAGTTGATGCACTTGTATCAAGAAAAAAGTTGGGTACTATGAAAAACATTTGCGAAACTGTATTGCAAACATTGAAAGACTTTTTATTAAATAAAGATAAGTTTTTGGTAAGTGTAAGTTCACATAGACAAACATCACCAGAAAAAGAACAAAAGGCTGCTGATAGTTTATTGTCTCAATGCTTTGCTGAGTGGTGTTATGTTATATTAGAAAATCTGTTTAAAGGTAAGAATTTAGCTAATAGTATTAAATCTTATAGTATTGCTCAATTTGTTAATGATAATGGACTACCGGAGAGTGCACTGTTGGATTTAGAAAAAAGAATGAAGCAAGGGCAACAGTCTGATAAGTATTTGAGATTGATTAACAGATTTAAATCAATATGTATAGGAAGTAGTAACAGGAAAATTCTAGACCGTGTAGGCACAGTAAGTAGACAAGTGGAAATTTTTAATATTGAAAACAGTAAAATAGTTTCTTTGATGCAAGAAAAGCTGTTAATGAGTAAAGATAATCCTGATTGTAATATTTTAAAGTTGTTAAATGTTGAGCAGTACGATTTAACTTGTTCTAAACAAAAAAGTGTGAAGATATTGAAAATTGTGGCGATGATGTTTTATGCGTTAAAACCTTGTAATAAACAACCTATCTCTGTACATCAATATGTTTGTGATAATGTATACATTTCTTTAATGAAAATGTCTTTAATGAGTGTGTTTTTTGATGAAAATGTAATGTCTACATCTCACATTATTTCAATAGCACGAGCACTATTAAGTATGTTTAGTAATAATCCGTATTTTGTTGATGTGCAATCTTTGGATATTTCAGAAAATATAATGAAATATGTGGCAGGAACTCAGTATGGTGATTTTGAAGATAAGACTCCACAAATGATTTGTCATTTAGGGTTTCATTTGGTTTGGGAAATGCTGGGTATATTATTGCGTGATTTAGTTTTAAATTGTTTAAGCGATGTAGATAGCAGTTTGCGTCATGCAGAAGATTATTTTAAAAGATTAAATAACATTGATGATTATACAATGTTATTAGTGAAATTTTATCATAGAAATGTTTTATTTCGATATAGTAAGCAAATTTCTGCAGATAATAATTTAGAATTGCATCCGGTTGTATTTTTGTGCAAATTCTTGAAAGTTTTTGACTATGATTTGTTAAAGTATTACTTTCCGGAATTTGTTCTTACTTTAGCAAATGTTAACATCTCTAAAGATCAAATATCAGGTATAGCAGCTACTAATAGCTTAGAAAGTGGAGCAGAGTTATCTGAATTAGATGGAAACAGTGTAAGTAAAAAACAGCGTAGTCGTAAAAAGAGTAAGAAGAAAGGAGAACAAGTTTGTATCAGTGTAGCTGGTGAAGCAGAATTAATGCCTTGTGACGAAAAGGTTGAAGAACTTATTATTAGCACGTGTCTGAATGACTTGCCAGAAGGTACAATAGATAGTCTTGAAGTTAAAGACAGTGATCATTTGCTTATACAGGAAGAGAATGTTGCTGCTGTTACAGGCACTTTAAATAAGAATCAGGTCCCTTCTGATCAGGTAGAAAATGAAAAAGAACATCAAGACAAAAGAAGTGAAGTACAAAAGAGTTCTAAAAAGAGTAGTAAGAAAGCAAAGAAAAATGCTGCAAGTAAAGATAAAATTGTAACTTCTGTTTCAGAGAAAATAGATGTTCTTCCTGTCAATGAAAGTGTAAGTAACGAGTGTGATGTAGAAGAGAAAGCAGCGAATGATATTAAAGTAGATGATGCGTTACCTGAGCAGGAAAAAGAATCTAGTGCTATTGTTATAGAAACTTTAACTGATCAAAGACAAGAATCTGCTGATGTATTAACGAGTGAGCAAGTATTTAAAAAGGAAGAAGATAAAGTACAAAAGAGTTCTAAAAAGAGTAGTAAGAAAGCAAAGAAAAATGCTGTAAGTAAAGATAAAATTGTAGCTTCTGTTTCAGAGAAAATAGATGTTCTTCCTGTCAATGAAAGTGTAAGTAACGAGTGTGATGTAGAAGAGAAAGCAGCGAATGATATTAAAGTAGATGATGCGTTACCTGAGCAGGAAAAAGAATCTAGTGCTATTGTTATAGAAACTTTGACTGATCAAAGACAAGAATCTGCTGATGTATTAACGAGTGAGCAAGTACTTAATGAAGGAGTCAGTAAAGTACAATGTGATTTTGTGGATGGTAAAGATACTGCTGAAAGTAAAGAAAATGAGGTGGTAGAACTGGCTTCTATTGTCGAGGAATCTATTAATGAAAGTCTAAATCGCGTAGATAGTCTGGAAGGAGAAGTAACAGATGGTGATGAAGCTCAGTTTAAAGGTATTCTACTTGTACAAGATGAAAACAGTGATGGTCAAGAATTGCTTACTAAATCATTAAGTAGGAAGGCAAGTAAGAAAGCACGAAAACTGGCACTCAAAGTGCAAGAAGGCTGTAAAAAAAGTGAAAGGAAAGCACAACAACACAAGAAGCGTAATAATGTAAAGAAAATTGTTAAAGCTGAAGCAGAGTGTACTTCTGTATTAGAAGATCGGTGTTCAAGTGTTAGTCCTACTTCTAAAGAGTCCGTCAGTAATGTTATAACAGAAGCTATTCCACAAAGTAGTAATGCAGATCAAGATTGTGAGCAACTTCAAGTTAGTGATATCAAAATATGTGATGAGATATTACATACTCATAGGTCAGATTTAGAAAAGTTATTTGGATCATATGATGAGCAAAGACTGAGGTTCATAATTGAATCAATAGGTATTAAGAATCTTATAAGTACGAAGATTATAAATGTAGAGATGAAAAGGATAAAACGTATTGCTGCTAGTGACACTAGTTTGGATATAGTCATGCCCTCGCTAAGATATACATCCTCTTTATATCGTATAAAAAGTGAATCTATGTGTGGTTTGAGATTTTCTCATTTTTTGTATAGTGTGCAACTGATTGATAGTTTGTTTGAAGTTGTTAACAGTAATTCTGGTTCAAGTAAAGTAGTTGTGAAAGGTGCTGCTCATAAAGTTCTTAAAAATGTTTTTGGATATAGGAAGGATTATAACTTTTTTATTATTCTAATGAAGGTGTTTATATTACTTAACTTGTCAACTGCAGCAATATCGCATAGTGATGTCAGTCTTAAAACAGTAAACGTGTATTTTAAACATTCTTGTGACGTCTTTAAAATGGATTTGAATCCTATAATGTTAGAAGTTATGCAAGTGTTAGAGAGTATTAAAGGTCAGGAGATTGCCTTATATCAATTGCAGAATTGTATGTCAAAGATATTTTGTAAATTTTTTAAAGAGAGTATGCCTAGGGATAATTATCCATTGAGATTTTTAAAATCATTGCTAAGTATATTGTCTATTATTACTGTTGATACGTCTCTGGCTAATGATAATGATTTAAGGATAGTAAGAGATGCTGCAATGTTTGGGTGTATTGTCTACATTGGATCTATGTCTCAGCAGTATACTGTACAATATTGGAAGTTAGGACAGGAGAATCACCCTTTTAAACAATTAACCTACAAGAATAAATCATGTTGGTTTATGCAAGAAGATTATAACAAGGTAATCAATTTGGTAAAATTGTTCAATGCTCTTAGGAATAGATTGGTTCATTGTTATGATTCTGAAAATGAAAAATTTGCTGAGAGATTTAAAACTCTTTCAAGTCAGGGAAGATGTTTTAATTCTAGATACGATATAGCAGATGTTCTGCCTGCTGGAACTGGACACAAGTGTTCTAATGCTTGGCATAGTACAAGCGATTTTTTTGCATCGTTGTCAATTACTGCATTACAGACTGAATTATTATTAATAACTGATAATGATTGTGATCCTTTAGAGTACAGTTTTTTAAATAGAATGTATGCTTTTTTTCAAAGATGTAGTGTTGATATATACCCTAATGCATTGTCGGAACGTGTTGATGTGGATGCTGATAAAGTGCTTGCATTAATAAGACTTCGTACTGCTTTATCTACATTCTGTGATAATTCTACTTCTGAATTCAGGTCAAGAGAACATTATGTATTATCTCTTAATAGAATAAGAAAAGGCATGCAGCGCTATTGTGATAATAAATTATTTAGTGCAGATATTAAGAGGTATACTACTATTGGTAAGCTTTTAGAAGAAAGACGTGCTATATCCTTTGATGCAGATTCAATGTCTAGTACATCACCTGTTGGTGATAATGTAGATGACTTGCATTCCGATAGAAATAGTCATGTATTTAAAAAACAAGATGTAGGATTTGATACTGTTACTGATTTTACTAAGCAGAGCACAGCTGTTGATGTCAAATTGGAAATGTCTCCTGATACTAATTTAGTAAGAAGTATGCAATGTGGTGATAATTTATCTGTGGATATGGATTGTGGTACTGGTTTTACAAGTCCTGTTAGAGAAGGTAATAATACTTCTGATATGGAAAGTGTACCTAGCTGTAGTAGATTAATTGATGTAGAAAATAGTAATAGTGGTGTTACTGGAGATTATACTTTTAATGTAAAACCGGAAGTGCCTAGTTATAGTAGACCAATTGGTGTAGAAGGTAGCAATAGATTAGTTAATGTTACTGGACGAGGTCATTATACTTCTGATGTAGAACCAAAAGTGCATGATTATAGTGAACCAATTATTTATGATACTGTAGATAGCTTGCATTCCGATAGAAATAGTCATGTATTTAAAAAACAAGATGTAGGATTTGATACTGTTACTGATTTTCCTAAGCAGGGCACAGCTGTTGATGTCAAATTGGAAATGTCTCCTGATACTGATTTAGTAAGAAGTATGCAATGTGGTGATAATTTATCTATGGATATGGATTGTGGTACTGGTTTTACAAGTCCTGTTAGACAAGGTAATGATACTGCTGATATGGAAGGTGTACCTAGCTGTAGTAGATTAATTGATGTAAAAAATAGTAATAGTGGTGTTACTGGAAATTATACTTTTAATGTAAAACCGGAAGTGCCTAGTTATAGTAGACCAATTGGTGTAGAAGGTAGCACTAGATTAGTTAATGCTACTAGACGAAGTCATTATACTTCTGATGCAAGACCAGGAGTGCATAGTTATAGTTATTCAATGCAAGATGTGCAATGTGGTAATAATTTGCCGGGAAGTGTGGTAAATACTAGTGTGGTTACTGATTTATCTGTACAAGAAAGTTTACAGTTTAGTTCTAATTTAGTAGGTGATGTGCAATGTACTAATAGTTTAGCAGTGAGTAGTAGTACTAATCTCATGAGTTTATCTGGAAGGTGTTTTGATGCTAGATCAAGAATGCATGGTTATAATGAGCCAGTAAGAAATGCACAACATGCTTATAATCCTTTAGTTAATGCAGATGTTTCTGATTTTATGACTAGTGCTTATGAACATCAAAGAGATAATACAACTTATAATGCAAGATTTAGTATGCATGGTTATGGTAGCCCGGTAGAAATAGTACAACCTAGTAGTAATTTGCCAGGTAGTCAATTAAGTGAAAATACTTATGTACAAAATTATTCTGCTTTTGGTGCAAGACCAAAAATGAGTTATGGCGGTCAACAAA
>NZ_QOHL01000020.1:0-24921 GCF_004181775.1 Ehrlichia minasensis | reverse complement strand
TTTCATAAAAGCACAATTCCAAAGACTAGTTACATGCATAGACTATACTCAAAAAAGTATAGCTACTACATCAATTATATATTTGCAAGATAAGATACAAATTACTTTGACATTACCAATGTTTTCATAAAAGCACAATTCCAACGACTAGATACACGCATAGCTATACTCAAAAAAGTATAGCCTACATCAATTATATATTTGCAAAAAATATATAAACTACTTTGATATTACTCAATATATTATGTACAATTTCAAAAATTAGCTACATGTACAGAATATACTTCAGATAAAATATAATGCTATATAAAACCTTAAATTTAATAAATACAAATATACTTATATAACATAGCGCTTTAATTAAAATTTTTATAGTTATACAAATCTACTAATCCGTTTTGCTTCTAGCATGCATATCAAAATGCCCTAACAAAGCATTAGACACTGCAGTACATGGAACTCCATCGTTTCTTGATGTTTACTTTACCAACACCAGATTTATCCTAACTTGCCTTTATAATTCTAAATCCTCATAACATTCCATTTTTTGTACTTCATCAACAGCCGACACTAAACCTTTTACTGCTGCATCAGTATGCTCCTCTACAGCTCCTACCAAAACTTCCGGATTAACATCACATACAAAGTTATCACGCGCAATAGATATAGCCTGTTTTACAATCGATGAAATTGCTTTACGTGCCTCCGTATCAATTTGTTGCTTCAATTCTGCACAGTATAATTTATGTCGTTCACATTCTTGTGACAAATACCCTGACATTGTTTTATTCTGATGTCTTTCATATTGGTAAGCAATTGTTATTCGTGTATTAATTAACATTAGCTCTTCCACTTTTCCTTCTAATCTTTTATTTAATCTAGATAATTTAAATAGAGCAATAAGCAATAATATAGCTAACAAAAAAACAAATATAGATAATAAAACAAGACTAGATTTCATAAATTTACCGCGTTAACCTCAACTCTTCACTATGATGTCAAAAATTAGATACATTTATAAATAAGCTACACACTATAGATAAAATACAAAATAAGATTTTAACACTTATCTTCACTAATGAGCTATTATATAGTATAATTTTACATTTTATCATAAGAAGATACAAAAGCAACTATATTCAATAAAATAAAACTTACACCAGCAACAGATTCATTAAGCTACATTATTATTAATTTGTGGGTCATTTTTTTCTACATTTACTTGTTCAAGTGCAACATTTGGTCCTAATAATTCTCTTTTCACCTCTTCATTTAAGACTTGCTGCTGAGACGCGTATAGAGCATTTCTAATTCTTTCGTCCATCATTTGTACAGCATGACTAATATTTAATACATCTTGTTTAGAAACTTTTTCTTGTTCTAAAATCTTGCCAACAATTTCTGTAGTATCTGTTACACATTTATTAAGACTTCTTTCTACACACTCTTGTACAGCTGTTTTAGTCTTATACATAGTATGGGCAAGTTCCTTATATTTAATATTTTCTACTTCCAGTCGCATCGCATCCCTTACCAGGTCACGTGTTTCAGACAGAAACTCACCAATTACCTTCTCTGGGTCCTTGCCTTTATTATCAAAATACACTTTAATATTAAGCGCTAACTCAATCATCATAACCAACATCATCAGAATGAATAAACACAACATAATAATGCTGCCTATATCCATACCAGCAATTACATTAAGCTCTTCTCCCATAGTAACCCCACTTTATAAATTAAAATCTTACAATATTAATTATATATGTTATTAAAAAAAATTTCTAGACTTAAAACAACATTACAGCCTTACACAACATAAAACATCAACGCGAAAACAGCAGTGTATTAAAAATGCTTTCTTCATTTATAATGCAACACACTTACCACTAGTTATATTATGTAAATATTAGAGAAGAAAAATAACTATTGTAACAACTTTACAAATATATAAAGCTTTATCAACCTGACCTCTGAGTTAACCACCAAAAACTTACTACTGACGTTTCCTGCACTTTAATTTATAATATTTTTTTATTCTTTTGAATTTCAACATGAACTTTTTATATTACAATACATAACTTTCTTCTGTTTGTTGATATTACTCACAAGAATTTTTTTTCATTTCTAGACTCATATTCAAACTCTAGACTTAGTAATCACACATTTTTACCTTTGTATATTTAACTTTTTGGAGTAGTACACTTAATAATACAGCTTAAATAATGTATTTTATTTAGAAACAGTCTATCTTCTATGTATTCTCTAACAATACCTTTAATTTTTTATTTGCTTTACCTAAATCTTCTACTAGCATATACCGAATATAACACACAACAACTATTAATAGAATAATTGTAAAAAAACTATAACATTACATTACCCAGTACTAATCTTTCAACAACAATAGCTATTTAAAACACCTTTCACATTGATAAACTATGTTTTTTATCATTAAACTTACATCACCTTAAACAAATCAATACACACATAAATTTATAATGTAATATCACCAATTAAATCAAACCAATGTACCAGATCAACTATTTACTTGTGATCATAGAAACATAACTTACTTTTACTACAACAAATATCCAATAAAACCTTTCACTACTGATAGATCTATAAACTATGTTTTTTATCATTAAACTTACATAATCTTAAACAAATCGATACACACATAAATTTATAATGTAATATCACCAATTAAATCAAACCAATGCACCAGATCAACTACTTACTTTTGACAGATCACATATAAATAATACTTATACTTACTGCATGTAAAATTTTAAAACTTTCTATCAAACACCTTGAACATTTCCGCCAAGCTGATCACAGAGAATATTGCCATTCAATTGATTTTGTGGTTGCAATATTTCTTGACCAGCATTTTCTTCGTTTTGGTTAAATATCTTATCAATACTCTGTTTCAAACTTAACAGACTCAATTCTACCAATTCTCTTAAGTTGTGCATTTTTGCCAGTACTTGCATATCTTGAGTTGTAGATTCTTCTACAAATATTGCTTGAACAACCCTATTTTCAATTTCTGATAATTTACACATTAGAGCATCATAATCAGTATATTTAATCTTATGACCATCTCGTTCCTCAAAAAATCGCACAATATCTTTCAATCTGCCACATTCAGACTGTAATTTTATAATCTGAAGATCCTTGGCAAAACGCTGCCTGGACGTTATCTCATACCAGTCTGTCAACTCATTAAGTTCCTCTTCGGTTAACTTTAACTTACTTCGTAATCCTAAGTTTTCTTGTTTTAACAATTCCAATTCATTCCTTAATTGCAAGCCAGCTTGCTCATCTAATAGCTGTGCTTTTTCCCATAATTTTTTTCCAGATTTAATACAATACTTGTATACCGCAATAGCTATCAATATACACAATAACAATAAAACCAATGACACTAAAGCTATATAATAATGATTATTCATAACACACCTAATCTACAACACAACGTAATATATAAATACCAGCTAATAAAATTACATCATTATCAATTATAATATAATGAGATAAAATAGCATTCTACATATCCAATACTCTATAGTGCAACCCTACTAATGTATTAACTGTGCTACTGTTTTTAATAATGTTGATGGATTTCGTCACACATACTTTCCCTAAACAAGTATTTGCTATATTACTGTCTTCCGTAATATCAGAGTACATCAACATTAAAAACAAAAGTTAAGAATTGTACGAGCACACTTTACTTAAACTTAAGAAAGATATCAATTTACAATACATAAACCCCATATACCTGGTACTAGAAACAAAGCACACTCATTTTCACTGATCTATTAATACCATTACATCACATAAAACTTACGCATAAACATTATAGTATATTTTTTCATCAACCACAAATATGTATCCTACATCTCTACCATTTATCTGTTACAACATTAAAATCTATAATTTGCCTTTGCTACAGTTTATTTACTGCCAATTAATATACAACCTACTAATAACATCACTGTAAGACATCAATAGTTATATTTCATAACTATGCATACACTTAAAATATATATTCTTACAAAAATTGAAATTACATAAATAACTAAGAATGTCCTAATATTAATAATAGTAAATTTCGAATATTTTCAATCACGCATTCTTCTAAGATACACCATTGCTTTTTTCTTCAAGAGCTTTAACTCTGCATTCTATGTCATCAAGCATATTAGCAACCCTTACACATAAATTTTTCATATTTTGAGAAAAATCTAGTCTTTCTTCCTCTAGATCCTTTACATTACTTTCAAAATCACTGAGACGACATATCAAAATTTGCATTTGAAAATTCAGATCTTCATTATTCTGAACATCACCTAGCGACGCTAATTCTGTTACTTTTAGTTTCAAAAAATTCACTTCTTGCAACACAGTAAGGTACTGTACAACATCAACACCTGTAGTACCACCTTTCATACTTCTCTGGACATCAGACATTTTTTTCATAAGATCTGATATGTCTCCTCTGACGGATATTAGCTCTCTTCTAAACGCACTACATGCTGCTTCTGCTCTAGAACATTTACTATTCAAATCTTTAATATCATTCTTGAGCAACGCTATTTTTACATCATCAGTACCTTTCTGTTTCTTTAATATACTCTTTATATCTTCTAATCCCATCTCAGCAAGCTCTGCTTGCAATGTTAGTACAGCTTGTTTGAACGATGATATTTCTTGCTTATAAAGCTTATCTTGTTGCTCTAATGTACGTTTCACACCTCTAATATACTTACACAACAACCCAAACAACACTGCCATCAAAACAACAAACAAGATAATTGCTGCTAAACAAATTGCTACATCTCTATTCATAAAATACACAAGTGCTTTATATTACCACAAACAGCTTTTGCCACACTACGTACGTAAAACCACAAAGTGAAGCCTAATTAAAATTTTCCTACATTTCAAAAAATAAAGGTACAAACACTAATCAACAATTTCTACCTTGTGATACCATGCTTTCAACGCTGCAACATAATGATTCCAAGCGTGTAAATATTACCTCATTAGCATTAATCATATCATTTTCCATTTTTTTTATCATGTAAGAGTTTCTAAGAACATTTTCTTCCATATTACGGACTTCATCTTTCATTAAATCCACAGTACTGTTATTATGCCTTATTCCTTCACCAATAGGAGAACTAAAGTAACTTTCATAAAACCTTTGAAAATTGTCATTTAATATTCCTACCTCTGTTTTTAGAACCTTGATTCTTTCTTGAAGATTAAGTATTGCTAGTTGATGATTCATCAAAATGTCCTGATTTACATCACCAGACTTTTCTTTATCTTTTTTAACAAATTTGCAGACAAAGTAAGAGACTACTGCTATTAAAAGCAACATAATCACTAACCCTAAAAATAAAGGCAGTATATAACTATTTAACTGATTATCCACACACTTTAACTACAATGATTAGTAATTCTATTATAAAATATTTTAGAAAATTATACAATAATTAAAAAAACTACAGATATTACAAACAAACATAAAATATATTGATATAATTGATCACTGATACCATTTTGATATTAGCTTTTTAATATATAACAGCGATATAAGCCATTATAAGTTTTTCTCACATGCACATACCTTACTTCATAAAACAATGCTTTATAAATTATAATACAGTTAATAACATTATTATAAACTTCACCTATAACAGTACTATAATTAAAACATTCACCAACAGTAAAGCTTTTAAGCAGCTTATATTACAGGAATAAATCTATAGCTCTATGCTTTTACATCCTTGAAATCTTTTTAAAATTTTTCACTTACTTGATTATCCAACCTTTACACTACAGTTTTCTCTCTCAAAACATATTTACTTAATCTTTCACTAATCACAATTTCCACTTATAACTTGAAATAACACAATTTCTGAGGTGCAGCTGCTATCTCTTAGTATTCCCATGTACATATCTAACACGATAAAATTTACAACCAACAATGTACTCGCCTGCTATTGCTATTAGCATTAAAAACTATCAAATTAACATAGTCATTAATAAAGCGACATCACAACAAATACATCAAAATTCCACGATCCAAAACCATGACATTTAGAGCTTTAAAAGTAAAGACTTATACTATTTTCTACACTAAACAAACTATACTCTTTCTATACTACACAAACTATTGCTCAAAATACAATAAGATTAATTAAGGAAAGCACACTCACAGCTAAAAATCAAATAACAACCCTCAGTTAAGATAACCTATCAAAAAAACTGAATTTATAACAAATAATGTAAGCAAGCTATTGCACAACATCATGTATTATAATAGAAAAAGTAATAAAAATCTGACACATTATCTATCTTTTTTGTCAGATTCAGCACCTAATCCGTCAACACTAGCTTGAATTAAATTAGATGCTAAATTCTGATTTTGTATAATATGACCAGCATTTTTAGTATCATTTGTTTTCGTTTCAGTACCTTGAACATCATCGACTATATTATTAGAAAGATATCGATGATAAGTAAAATCTTCTCGCACACTACACATCTCATTATACAGGTTAAGCACTTCATGTGCTAAATCAGCTTCTCTCACTTCACTCCGAGATACCTTGCATTCTAAACCTTCTATTCGCTTGCTCAGAAGTTTCATACAAGAAATCATATATCCAATGATACACAATAATATCAGCATCAATAATAAAACAGCTACTGCTACACCCCAAACTACTACACTTCTATTCATGACACACCATTTCTAGAACAATTTTAAAATTCAAAAACAATTAAAACAAATACTCGTGTTTTCACATGTATACTAAATATTTCAGTAATACATCATGCTGCAATAACACACATGATTTACTATATTCAAAATGCATACTACACATATATAACACGTAAACAATAATTCCATTACTTAGAAATTTTCAACTAAAAAGATACTTACTAAACTCAGAATTCATAATTTACATAATACAACTTATAAGACTCATAATCAAATTATTTATATTCTATAAATTTAATTGCTTTACTTAAACACTACCAAATAACATTAAAAAACACAGCAGATTACTGTTATGCTGAGTACTAACAACCCCCAAATTTTTTATAGATTTTCAATATTTGCCTAACAATGCTCATCTTTTAACTCTCTAAACATTTTACAAAGCTATTTCTTAAGAATTTAATATTTTGATGTATTCCGCTTCATACTTACATGCTACACTTACTCAGTATAGTATTTTCTGAATGCCATTATCAAAGTGATACTAATCTATTTACCTAAAATAATCTTCTTGTTTTAGCTTCTGCATCAGTTTATTTTTTCATACACACAAACCTTTATTTATACTCTATCAAGTGTACATACTTTATTCTTAGAATTACTGCTAAAGACTACTGAACTATTATTGACCACAAACAGTACTAAAAATTCCAAAATACTGACAAAATACCACATAATAAAAATACAAATTATCATGTAGTTGAAAAAACACTGACCTCAAAATAAGCCACAATATTTCTCACACCAACAAAACAAAGACTCCTTTAAGTGAGTATTAATCACACACAATACAGAGATAACACCTTATCCTTCCATGTTATGAACATTTCCAATATAAGATTTGATAACCTAACTATCTGATCTCCATTAATAATTAATAATATAACATTAATTAACAGAAAAATCATATGCCAATACAGTAGTTGTCTATTTCTACGCAACCAAAAATTAAACAACCTGTCTAGCAAAGTATTATTAATATTCTTCAGCTGATTCACTTTCTCAATTATTTTTATTTCTTCTACATTAACTGATCTTAAATAATCCATAGTATTATCAATAATATAAGAAAAACTCACTTTATATTCTTTTAATTGTATACTTAAACTATCTCCTATAATAAATTGCACAACCTTAGATATTGCATCACTAGCTTTTTTTAATTTATCTACTCTCTTATCACTGGTATCAGTTTTTTCACCACTTTCCATTTGTTACCCTCATCATTGACACAAATCATAGATATTATTAGCATAATACAATCAACAACACTCAATTGGAAATATATCATGCAATATAATATACTAAAAAAGTCCTTTTATGCACAACAATCACTTGATGTCGCAGAACAATTATTAGGAAAAAAATTACTATTCAACAAATATCAAGGGATTATCACAGAAACAGAAGCATACATAGGACAGGACGACCCAGCTGCACATTCTTCACATGGTTATACAAAGCGCACTGCTGTCATGTTTGGCGATCCAGGATTCTCCTATGTTTATTTTATCTATGGGATGTACTACTGTCTTAATGTCGTCACTGAACCTAAAAGCTTTCCTGCTGCAGTATTAATCAGGGGGATAGTACTATTGCTTGACGATCAACCTAATATTATAATCAATGGACCAGGAAAATTATGCAAAGTTTTACACATCACAAAAGAACACAACAATATAGACATGACCCAAAATTATAACTTCTGTATTTGCAATACAGGTATTAACATATATAACTACATATGTACTCCTAGAATAGGAGTCAGTCGAGGAAAAGAAAAATTTTGGAGATTTGTAGTATCAGATTTAACTTTCTTACAAAATCTCAAATTAGAAAATAAAGTTTATTCAACCTAAAATTAATATAGTATAGCTTTCAAATAATATTATAAGTCTTCAATGTTTATGAAACATTTACAACATTTATATTACCAACTACATTTTGCATACTTGCTTACATTGATTTCATATCAGATTCTTCACAAACATTAAACACAGCTTCTATACAACTTCAACATTCTTATTGAATTCTAGATAATAAAGTTCATTCAGTTTAAAATTAATACAGTATAACCTTAAAAATAATATAAGGTTCACATGTTTTAGAATATATTTTTTAAACACTATATTCTTATCATGTTATGTACAGTTCTTCTTCCATTGTTTTATATCAGCTTAACAAACACCAAATGCTGTTTTTTTTCCTTAACATAATACTTAATGCTAGTTTTAAAGCATAAAGTTCATTTAATTTAAATAAACTAGTATCACCTTTAAAGCATATTATAAGTTTTTAACATTTAAGAAACATTTACAATATCTACATTATCAATCATGTTTTGCACACTTGCTTACATTGATTTCATATCAGATTCTTCACAAACATTAAACACAGCTTCTATACAACTTCAACATTCTTATTGAATTCTAGATAATAAAGTTCATTCAGTTTAAAATTAATACAGTATAACTTTAAAAATAATACAAGGTTCACATGTTTTAGAATATATTTTTTAAACACCATATTTTTATCATATTATGTACAGTTCTTCTTCCATTGTTTTATATCAGCTTAACAAACACCAAATGCTGTCCTTTTCTTTAACATAAATGCTAGTCTTAAAGAATATTATAGGTTTTTTACGTTAAGGTTCACCTACCAATATTTACGTCATCAGTAACACTTTATATAGTTGTGCTGTTTTCACATTACTCTAACACTTTTATAAAATCATAAATTGAGATAATAAAGTTCATTTAACGTAAAACCAATATAACTCCAAAGAATAACAGAATGTTCATATTTTTCATAATATACCCGTATGTTCTCAATCATGTTTTGCTCAGTTACTTTTTCTTAGATTGATTTTATATCAGCTTTACACACATCAAATGCTGCTTTCATACGACACAAAATTAACTTTTGTTCAGTTACATTACATAAAAGCACAAATTCTAACTCCATTTTCAGTACAGCTAATAACATCTCTTATTGCACAAATTATACCACATCTTAAACCTTTTTCTTGTATGGCTTATTATTATTTTTCACTACCCTTGCTTTTAACGCTGCTAATATATACATTTTGTCTTCATTACTTAACATTTCTCTATTTCAATACATTCCAGCCATATGCACTTGCACTCTTGCATTCAAAAGACATATCATAGCATTTTTAATTGAATCTATACTAAAGTATATCAAATCAATAAACAGAAGCATTACAAATGATAACATTATTGATATAAACATAGTAAATATTGCAATAATTATCACAACTGTAACAAATTCTATAATCCAACTCTTAGATTGTATGAAACATATAATCAAATTCAGTAAAAAACAAATAGATTACACTTATCTACCGAAGTAATACTTATGACAAAAGATTTATTATTAGTATATCTTAATTTTAAGGAAAAAACCTACTAATATTTTAATAAAGCTAGGACATTTTATAAACAACAATTCAAATCATCTACAAGTTTTAGACATTTTACAACGTTACAACATATACAAGTTGAAAAACAAGGCTATCCAATAAACAACATACTATTAAAAATCTTAAGCAAATATCTTATTTATAATTATTTAAAAAATTAATTACTACTTTCAATACTATTAAATGTTATCAAGATTTATTTTTAATCCTTAATATTTTAATGCTAATCAAAATAACACTATACAAAGACATATATTATAAAATAACCTAGCAAAATTCCGCAAAATGATGCAAATACAATAAAATCATATTGCTATATAAGTAACCAAATCTTTCTACACCATTATAAAAACTAGTAAAGAAAATTAAAAAATTTATAACTTTAGATCTTTTATAGCCTTCAGACAAAACATTAGCGACATCCCATTGAAATTAAGTCCAACAGTCCTAATACCGCCCTTATAACACAACATACACTACAATCCGGCAAATCTGATTCATCAGCCCTATCTTTTGCTACATTTTCCATAATTGATTGTGATAATCTCAGAGTAAACTCTTGGCCTTTCGATGTTACAGCTTCGATTAGTTTTTCCTCAGTTGATTCTTCCATGATAGAGCAGAAGTGTTCTAATGCTATATCTTGTCCTACATATTTCATACTATCTTCTAAAATCTCAAGAGCAACTTTCATACTACCTAAAATCAATAATTCTGTACTTAAATCAACACATCGAGAAAAGTTCTTACGTACATTAGCACAAACCTCATTAAAAAAATTTTTTATATATAACAAAGATTCTGCTCGCACATCAACAGGTGAATTCTCAGCATATTTTGACTTTAACTGCTTCAATACACTTTCTTCATACTCACTTAACTTTGCTTGACTTTGATATACTCCAATTACCCTTGCTAGCATCTTTCCACGAAAAAAATCTTCTTTAGCAGATTCAAAATCTCCTTCCTTACTAATACAGTCATATAAAGTTTTAGACTGCGCAATAATATAATCTATTGCACTAGTAATCCGGCATAAGTACTTATTCACTGTTGGATCAACGCCAATCAATGCTCCATCAATGTCTTCTTTAACCTCCTTTCGCATAATGTGACAAGCACTTTTTAACTGATAACCAAAATTGGACACATAAAAAGTAACATATAACATATGCATTAAAGTTAAGAAAAATAACATTACCAGAGATAACATAACTGCAATCTGCTCCTGGTAAAAAGTCATACTAAACACCATTTTCTATAAACATAACATAATTATATAAGTTAATCTTTATAAAGAATCAATCTATTATTTTAATATGTTAACAATAAGGTAAATATTTTACCAAATTAATTTTAAGAATAGATCTTTTTATTTACTATTTCTATTAAGAACTTATTTTCAACACCTCGCAATTTACATCCTTTATCAAAAACATACAAATTAACAATATATACTTTTAAGCCATAACTAATTCTGATTCATTGCAATTCCAATCACACCATCACCAATATTAGATAGGACCACTACTAACAATTATCTTGAACATTAGATCTTAGACTTACCTAAGTTTTTTAACATTGAAAACACACTATAAACAAAGTAGCAGCATTTGTAACAATACTATAAGCTTAGAGAATGATGTAAAAATACAAACTGACAAGTGCTAACATAGATACTAATTACATATAATCACTCCTAAACCTGTAATTTGTAGAAGCAATATATATAGAGGTATGCATAGTTTTAAACTTAATATCTCCAGATCATCTCTAGACAAAACATGAAAGTTATACACCACACCATGTAAACATAACAATACGGTACTTTAAAATATATAGTTAATTTTTAAAGAATATATGAAATAATATCAAATACTGTATCCTGAACTAGGAACAATTGACTCAACAACATCAAATTTTACACTTTGAGTTGACCCATCTATTACCATCTTTAATGATTTTGACATTACCATTTCACCTATACAGGACATATGATCATAAAAAATGTCATAAGCTATTTTCATACGTCCTAAACTTATCTTCTACTGTTTAAAACAATTTGCAAACATAAAATTAGGTACCTCTAACATCGAGATAATATTTCTTAAACAACGCTTCACACTATCCAATGATAATCGTCTCAAAGCATCTTGTCTCTGCTGATGATATGATTTCTTTAAGCGTACTAATACTCGCTGTTCATCTTCACTTAACAATTCATTGGTTTGATATATTCCAACCATATATGCTAATATCTTACCACCAGAAAGGCCTCTTCCATATCCACATGCAATCACGTTTTTTATCAGAGTCACTATATATTTGCTTAAAATTCTCAAATTCACTCATGATACAATCTATCGCAAGAGTAGAACCTAACAAAGCCCTAACATCTTTAGCATCGATACCAACAAGTTGTGCATCAAGCTTTTCCTAACTTCTCGCATAACAAACCTACAAGCAGCAGATATCTCATTCCCCAAACGTACATAATATACAATAGCAATTATTAAAGCTAACATTATAGTACTTGCTCCACAAAGTAATCCTACTGCAGTAGCTACGTCAGTAGACCCACTAATATAAACTGCAAGCCTAAGTATTCAAATAAATAGTAATAACATAAGCAATGCCAAGCACGCAATAATTGATTCATTATGAGCTGTTATATTTGACATCATTAAACTTACTAATCAGTAAAAATATATAACTGTATAAATCAATTTTAATATAAAATATATTAATTTTTAAATATTTATATTAACATGAATTAACAACAAACTCTGCTCATATGCTGTTTTTATCAAGATTTTGTATAAAGCTTAGAACATTTTTAGTACAACAAAATGCGTATTGTAACTTTTCCAAATACATAACTTGAAAAAAACAATACATCTTTAATAAATTTAAACTATATCTTTTACCTAGTTAGTTTGTAGTATAAAATCAAATCAACCTATAACTTATCATTCCCAGAATCACTAAGAGTTGCTTTAAATGTCAAAACACATAAAACAAAAGCCCATCAGTTTAACTATAAAATTCTTAGAAACTAGTAAAAAAAACTATAACAACATCGACACTTGCTTATAATAGTAAAGTAAACAAATTACACATATATCCTTACAAACAGAGACTATGAAATTTAAAAAAAACTAGAGATTTGTTATTCAGTTATATAATTTATAGTAAACATACTGATATTTATTTAAATTTAACTCAGCAAAGCTCACAATGTTTATACTAGTTCACAATTTTCTCTTAACTACTACACTTCTTGAACTACAACAAAAACATTACGGTAAGCTTTTTCGTATAACTTTTGACAACGCAATAAGTGATCTTCGCACAACAAAGTTATATATTGCTTACACTTTACTACAGATAATTTATCAAAGTCCATACTTTAGGTCCATCATCACTCATAATTTTTAATATAAGAATCGTAATGATTACAAAAATAGAAACAATAGTTTACAAATTTCTCGCTAACACAACTATTAACTTCATATTATAGAGTGTATAGCTATATTAGTAACACTAAAGATATTAGTACTTTAACACAAAATCACTCTTCAATGAACACAATTCTCAATATCACCCAAAGATATAGTAACAAAAGAAATATCATCATAAAAAATTCCATTACCACGTGGTCTAGCATCACGACAAAATACATTTAATATATCAACATTTTTAATAGTAAAGTTTATCCCTTTAGCAATAAAAGCTAATCCATAGTCCAATTTTATATAATACTCTGATATTAACCTCATCTGTTCTTCATCACCAATATTTTTTACCAGATTAAAAATATTTTTTAATAAAGCACGAATACATGATATGTTTTGTAAGTCACATTTTAATAGAATTTCCTTATGGCTATTGCATATTAATACTGAATCTTCAGTTTCAGAAATAAACCTAGTTAACAGTAACACTTGCTTATAAACTTTATCATTATCAATTCTATCAATAAAATTAAATATTTGATCTTGTACATACTTAAAACCTACTTTAACCATTAAAACACCATGTTGAGGAGATTTAGCTTCTATAAATTCAGTACCATTATCATATAGCTCTTTCATTTTCACTTTTAATTCTTTCTTCAAATCACAAATAACAGAATTTCTTATTCTACAATCAGAAACATCAAGAGTCCTAACAGGTAATGAACTACCATTATTCACACCAAAGTCTTTTTTAGAATCTCTACACTTTTTCAATATACTATATATGATTAAAATAAAAATAATAAATATTAAAATACTAACTATTGCAAAATAAACTTCATTAATCATAATACAAAATTATAAGTTAATACAGTAAAATTTATACACTATAACTATTAATAATTATAAAAATAGTATCTTACATTTAATATATTAACTAAAATAATTAACTATAATTTTAATAATTTCGAAACATATAAATACAATAACCATTAGATTTGTAGAATATCATCTAAAAAACATTAACTTTCAAACTGATAATAATGATTATTACTATGAAATAAAGTTTTATATTGTATATTCAATTGTTGAATATTATCAATCATCATCTTCAATGATTAGAGATATTCTATATAACCATAAAATGCTGAAATAAACAAATACAGACCAATATTTGCAGAATAGAATTGTTTTACTTATAAGTAATACTAAAAATTAAAACCACAAACAAATTAAATTTACCTTCAACGTTAATTAATATATTTACAATTTCTTATTTTCCAACAGATTGGTAAATATGCGTTATAAAAACCAAACTACATTAAAGATGTAGAGCAACATTTTCATTAAGTTCTATACTACTTAAATTAAGCGTTTCAAATTTGCTTTTTAAGGCATTATCAACACTTTCTAAACATAGTTTAAGGATAATGTGTAACATTAAAGCTTTATTATTAAAATCACGCATGTATCTGTTTAATTGAGACCTACCAAACACATCCAACCTAGTATAACATATGCTTATTAACTGAACACTATTTTTAAGCAATACTTCAAAATCTCTTTTAATCTTTTTCATTTCATTAATATTACAAGAAGTTAAACTAGCTCCTGACTTTACAAAATCTTCTATCAAACTTATAGATTGTATTAAATTATTCATCTGTGTAGAAATAGAACAATTTACACTTGACAATGACGAAATATCATTCGTATCATCAACACAATACGGATTTTCTCTATATCAGGTAAACGGTCAATAATAGCAAGTATTTCATTCATCTCATCTAAAGTATCTTTAGTTTTATTAGCTAGATAACTTAGCTTTATTACACTAGATTTATCAAGACTTATCCCATACTTCCTAACCTGATTCTCAGAATATTCATCTGCTAACTTATCTACACTACAAGATACTTGATAGTCGGACAACTTATTACATAAAGCAATCAATAATAAAAATATTAATACTAATGGTAGAAATATTATGCAACAAGCAATAGTTAAATTTACCTTACCTTTAGTGCTTAAATAAAATCCCACACAAATACCTCAAAATTAGTTAACTCATAGAAGAATTAAATATTAATCTTTCTTGATACATTATAATAATGTTAAACTAATTTATAATATATTTTAATATATATGTATATAACAAATAAAATATATTTAAATCACTAAACAACAATATTCTTTTTTCAAATCAAGAGATAACTTGCTTATATAAACAGACTTTGATCATCGACAATAGCGAATACTATATAAGTTTAATATTAATACTGTAAAGAATAACTCTTAGTAAATAGTGTAGTCACAAACACACAAGTTCAAGATTTAACCATACCTGGCTTGTAATATGAAATAATAAAAATGTAACTTGATTACCATATATAACAATTATTACTACTTCATACTAACAATTATATATCAAGATATTAAATATTTATTCTTAAACCTACAAATAATATTTAACAGAAAATTATAGACGCATGATTGAAAGTAAAAATATGGCTTGTAATTTTATCAATAATATATCTATTTGTAACATTACAAAAGAACATCATCCCATAAACACAAATATTAACATATTTAATACATTAATTCCCAAAAAAAGACCGACTTCCTCAACCCACTAAAATATTTATTACTTTATACTAAAAAGAACTTAGAGAATTTTTGAACATAATAAGCAACCAATGGTGCGGTGAAAATAAAACTATCCATGCGATCAAGAATACCACCATGTCCAGGAATAAAAGTTCCGCTATTTTTTACTTTATAGAAGCGCTTTATACAAGACTCTGTAACATCTCCAACCTGAGCAACAAAAGCTATAATAATACCACCAATAAATGCATGAAATACAAAAAATATCCCAAAAATTATTGATACTATAACACTAATAAACGTCCCAGCTACTATCCCTCCTAACAATCCTGCCCATGTTTTATTAGGACTAATCACAGGAACCATTTTTTTCCCGCCAATACTTTTACCAACAAAATACGCAGCTACATCTGTTCCCCAAACAACAGCAATTAGCCATATCAGAATTATTTCTCCATGCAATAAGTTATAAATATATACTAAAGATGCATAAGGTATTACTACAATAAAAATCGATGGAATATAATATAACCTCTTACGCTTCATAATATTAAACAATTCAGTAGAAGAAACAACAGCAAGAAAGAAACATAAGCAATAAAAAGTCATTTTGCCAAAATACAAAGACAAAAACACAACACAAAAAATTAATACAGAAGAAAATGACCTTATAAAAAAATTATTACTTACCATTACTGCAACCAAATACTGTTCAATCTAAACTATACATTTTATATAAGCCATATTACAAAAAACATAACTAAGCACAATGTTAAACAAAATTACACAAAAACTAAACAAATTTTATTCACCTAAATTATATAACATTTAATTAATATATTAATTTTAACAAGTACTTAGTACAATTGCTACCATTCCAATAACTCAGAGAATTATAAAACCTATCACTTTCAATAAATATATAATAATATTCCTACAAGTAAATATTGAAAGCAAATTACTTTATAACATGTCTTACAAACAATGCTATCAACAAAAACTTTAACTCAAGTAAATACAAAAATACCAATTTTTCAATAATGAAAAACTATTGAACAACAAAAACACTACTATATTAGAAAAACTGCATAACCAATTACTTTACTAGCTTTCTTCAATAATTACAAACTATGATTTTTTTTCATCACTGGATACAAAAAAGCAAGTCATTAGTATATAATTGTACTATGTACTACTTACCAATAAAACAATGAAACTTACATTATGATCAATACATACAACATTACACTACCTAACCTACTAAAAACATATTAAAAACTACAGAACAAAAGCTAAGCAGCATTGTTATTGCGCATTATATATTAATTACACACCACAACTAGACTTGCAGTAACTCTTTCTCCTTTGAAGAAAAAGCATCATTTATTTTTTTTATAACATCATCTGTAATTTTTTGTATCTCTGTGCCAGATATACGTAAATCATCTTCTGAAATTTCTTTACTATCTTGCATTACCTTTAATTTATCCATTATATCTCTACGTATATTACGTACAGAAACTCTACAGTCTTCTGAAATTTTACCCAATAACTTAACTAAATTTTTCCTCATATCTTGTGTCATTTCTGGAACAGTCAAACGTATTGTTGTTGCTTCACAAGAAAAACCAAATCCAAGATTTGAATTCATAATTGCAGTTTTGATAGCTCCTATATTATTGGAATCCCACACCTTAATCATTAAAGTTTTATTATCAGATACGGATATACTTGATATTGTATTTAATTTTACACGCCCACCATAAGTTTCAACAACAATTCCATCTAATACCGAGGTCCTTGCTCTACCAGTTCTAATACCATCAATATCACTTAAATAAACAGATAAAGTTTTTTCCATTCTATTTTTAGCATCTTGTTTTACTTCATTTATCATCTATCCATCCCAACATTTAAATTTTAATTACATATTGTTGTATACAACCCGTGTCCACGAATTACATCTGCAAAACTACCACGCTTCCCCAGATTAAACACAATAATAGGTACTGAATGCTCACTAGCTAAAGACACAGCAGCAACATCCATAATTTTAAGATCCAATGACAATAAATCACGATAAGAAATTCTATCATATCTTACCGCATCAACAGTTTTTTTCGGGTCAGCTGAATACACACCATCAACTTGTGTACCCTTAAATATAGCATCACAACCCATCTCTATACCACGTAACGCAGCTGCAGTATCTGTAGTAAAGAATGGATTACCAACTCCAGCAGCACATATTACCACTCTTCCTTTTTCCAAATGACGTATAGCACGTCTTCTAATATAAGTTTCACATACAGCAGTAATAGGTATTGCAGACAATACTCTAGACTGTACATTTATCTTTTCCAAAGCATTTTGTAAAGATAAAGCATTCATCATAGTAGCTAGCATCCCTATATAATCATTACTAGCTCTCTCAAATCCAAAAGGAGACGACGACGACGCGCCACGAAATATATTACCACCACCCACAACTAAACATAGCTGTATTCCAAAATCATATACTTCTTTGAGATCATGAGCTAACTTATCCAGTATTTCCACATCACATCCAAAGCCTTTCTCTCCCATTAACGCTTCACCAGATACTTTTAGCAAAACTCTAGAATACTTAACGTTAGCAGTAGAGGACTCACTCATTAACTTTCCTTTGTATTAGCCAGCAACTAAATAGTAAACACAGACCAACAAATTATATATTAGACACAAAAAGATGCAATATACAAATTCCTAACATCACAAATTTATTATGCTCAATAGAAGTCACATGATATCAAAGTCTAATTTTTACTTTACACAATTTACTTAATTATTAAATATTCTAAAAAGAGCTTCAAAAACACTGAAAAATAGAATTTATAAATTCCTATCACTCATCAATTTACTATGCTTAATACATCTGCTAATCATAATCTTACACTATACAAACACACAGTTTAAAACTCAACATAAAAGTACTTTACTATCATTTTCAACATTACTATTAATAAACAAACTGTTGAAACTTAAGTTAAAGTTACTCACAGATAGAATATTTAAGTCATAATGAGCTAATTTTCTCAAAAATACTAAGTTTATAGAATATTACCGAAATGATACACTAAGCTTTTCATATGTATCTTTGCACAAACAAAAAATAATAATGGATTAAATACGCTTATCCAGTTTAACAAACACAATACAAAACATCAAAATTTACAGATTCTCATGATACTTTGCTTACCTGACTTTCTTTTGTTTTTTGAACAGATGATTTGTTTTTAACATTGTCTTTTTTTGTCAGCTTATTATCAAATACCTGTAATACTCTCTTTAATAAATTAGGAGTTAAAATAGACATTAAATTAACTGATAAATCATGATCTTTATCTGTACCTTTTACCTTATAATCTATAGCAATAACACCTCGACTTTGGCCTCCTGTTAACAATTTCCCAATAATTGGAGTTTGCCATATGATTTTATTAATGACATATGCAGGAATTATTTGTCCTTTTATATCAAACATATTTGTATCTACATTAAGTTCCCCACCTAAACTAATACCCAATTCAGATCCTTCCATCCAAGATTCATCTATATTTACTAAGTTATCTTGATAAGTAAATGGTACATTTAATGTATTGAAATATATACCTTTACCATTTAATGTATTAACAACCCCCTTTAGTGAAGATAAAGTCAATATTTGAGCTAAGATAGAAGCATTGACAAGATGAAAATTTGTTAATGAAAACATACCATGAGTGATATCATTAGTATTTATCGGATACATATAAAAAGATAATTTACCTTTATTTATAACATCTAAAATGTTCAACGCACGAAGAAGTGCTCCAGCATTGTTAGTACTTATCTCCAGTCCAATAGGGCCATATTCCATATTAAAATCACCACTATCTACAAAATTACCTGTTAACTTAATTGCACGATAAACACCGTCATAACGATCCAATTTGAAATCTATATCTTTAGCTACAACATCATTTTTCATTATAACGCGATCTACATTGACATTAACATTAGCGTACTTCAAAGCAGATTTACCTTTTATAACATCAGTAAAATCAAAAGCGCTTAAATCCAAAGATTTACCAAACATTTTCATCGTTATAGAATCTTCATTTTTTTTCAACTCAGCTTTAACATCTGTATTTTCTAATTTCACCCTATTTAATAACAATTCTATATTATTTCCTACTTTACCACTTAACTCTACATCTATATTATCGCCAATTATAGATGCATTACTTATTTTCACCTCATTTTTATCTTTAAATGAAGCAGAAAACTTTACAACACTATTAAAGCTTTGCTTTGCTAAGCCATTAAAGTAAACTTTCAGATGAGCAAGATCAATATCTCCTGCAATATCAGTACTATCTCCATCAGTATTCCACTGAAGGTTGGATTTCATTATTCCTGAACAATTTTCATAATCAAAAATTCCTAATCCCTTTACATTCTCAGTTGAAATATATCCAGTAAATGCATAGTGAGATTTATAGTTATTTTGTAAATTTTTACTAATCTTTAAAGACATAGGATAACCATTCATATGGCCTTGAGCATTTATATTAATATTTTCATCATGCAGAACAATATCAACTTTCGTATTATAAACATCAAAAGTACCCAAAATACTATCTGCCTTAAAAGATTCAACTAGTGTATGTATGTCAGACTCATAATCCACAACATCATCATTTAGCAAATTAAATATCTTAAAATTAAAGTTAGTAAGGGCATTGCCAAAAATTTTCTTATCATCAAGTGGGATAAACTCTTTATCATCTACTGCCAAATATAGCTGTTTTACATTACTAACAGAATTACCACTGATATTCATTACTGCATTTGTATCTCTTAAGTCCTCTATTGCTAATATCCCATCCTTAACAACCATTTCTTTAAAACTTGAATCATTAGAAGTAATAACAAATTTATTGTCATGCAAATACAATTTCCCATGCACTATACGCACTGGATCAAAATTATCATTGAACTTTATTGAAACATTTTTTATATCTGCATTAACATTATAACTTGAAAAATCATTATAAAGAAAAATATTATCCCATTTTCCTTTAATTTGAAGTTTAAGATCACTAATTTTTCCTTCTTTAACATTAGTACAATACCAATGATTCAAATCAGGATACAAATTAGTAACCCAGTAATTACAAAGTACTTCTGGTGACACAGCATCAATGTTAAAATTCAAGCTCACGTTTTCATCATCAATCACTCCATTTGCAACTATTTTGCTTTGATCTAATAACACAAAAAAATTTTTTACTGACAGAATATCATTTTGATATACTAACTTTGTCCTAAAATCATGAACGTAACACTTATGTGAAGAGACACAAGGAATGACACCTTTTATACTTTGAACATTAACATTACCATATGTGATTTTATCATACTCATCAATTTTCAGTACAACATCACCACTAAAATTCAAGTTTTCGTATAATGGAAGCTGAGTATTTAAATTACCTAAATACCCCAATATCTTAGTACTAAAATTACCATATGACATCTCAAGAGACATTACACCCTTATAATGTTCATGTACTGTCATACTGACAAAAGAATTATCATTCTCTAAATTGAAATCAATAGTATTCTTATCATACCCTTTATTTATCTTCATATTAAGTTGCTTTATCATTAAATCTTCTTTGCCACTTTTAGTAAGGACAGCATTACTAATAAAAACCGGTATATCTAGTTTTATTGCATTTCCTAAAATATCCTTTATAGCTTTTATAGAATTTTCTATAAGATTTACTTCAACTTTTTTTTCAATATCATAAAATCCAACATGTAATTTAGGAATATCAATATAAGAGAAATCACAATTTCCCCATAAAAATAATATTCCCACTCTAGAGTACAATAAGAATTCAGGTATGGTAATATTTGCTCCAAACTTAGCACTCTTAATAGTCAGATCTTGTGATGATAGAATAAAATTCTCACTTTTGTTTTGCCAAGTTAATGTAGTCTTACCTATATTTATTTCTGAATCAGGAAAAACTGTAGCAAGTTTATGTTTTATATAAAAATTTAAGAACTTTGCATTAATATCTATAACATCTTTATCACGAATATAGAGGTAAGATAAACCACATCCTATAGAAATGATGAGGATAAAAAACAACTTTATAAATTTTTTTTTTTTTAGCATAATAAACACTAAATTAATATACAGCAGTATTATCTACACAACATTACTAAAAAAGATGCACCTACTTATTACATTGATCTAATACTTTTAGAAATGCAAATACAAATAGAATTCATTTGTTAATCTGACTACGTGCAAGTATATCTGCTTTTTGATTATACAAATTTCCTGCATGAGCTTTAACCCAGTACCAAGTTACATTATGAAAACTGGCAAGACTATCTAATTCCAACCACAACTCCAAATTTTTTACAGGAAGTTTGCTAGCAGTTTTCCACCCATTAATTTTCCATTTCTCAATCCACAATGTAATACCATCTTTAACATATATGCTATCAGTATACAAATCAACATTATATGCTACTTTTAACAATTTTAGAGCTTCAATAACTGCTGTTAACTCCATCCTATTATTAGTAGTATCCGGATTATTACCACAAATTGCTTTTTCATTCTTACCAAACAACAAAATTGCGCCCCATCCTCCAGGACCAGGGTTACCAGAACATGCTCCATCAGTATAAATCACTACTTTATTCAGTTCATCTTTCATGTAATATATTTAATAACCTTGATTTCAAGAGTAACATCTAATATTAACTATATCAATACTGAAAACAAAGACACCTATTGGACAATCCAAAGAAATATGCTCTGCTTTTTTAAAAATTTTATCAGTAAATTTATTTTAAGTAGATGCACTTAAGTATATATGAATTAACCACTTTTTAATCTATATTAAGAACTCAAAGATTACAAATAACTAATCACAGCATAGCAGACAATATATTATCGATAATCATATAATTTGCAATAACATTTTTATGCTTAAAAAACATTTAATCTACAAAAACAATAAAACTTTAAATTTATATACAATATATATATACGCTAACAATATATACACTAAGGAATACCACAATTGTTATCACTCGACACAGTTTTATGTTAACAGTAATATAAATATTTTAACCTCACAATAAAAACTTAAACCACAAACAAGTTAAACATTATAGCTTAGAAGAAAAAACCTAACCCAAAATAGTATTTAGTTTATAAATGACAGTATATAAACACCTGTATATTCCAACTCCATAGCAAATGCAAGTTATGTTAATCTAATAACATATCACAAAAAATGTAAATCTATTATACGAGCTTCAAAAGACACAACAACTAAATCCAATATTTTCATTTCTCAACAACATTTTTAAAATTTCTAGCAAAATGTTACACCTTGTACCCATAAGCACAGTAAAAGACTATAATTTTAAATACTATAAAAAGCACAGAAAAACACATTATAACCTGAATATACACATTAAGCTAAAACAACTTCAATTACTAAACAGCATATATATTCCTAAATTATTATATATTCAGCTATTACTATTCTAAAAGCAGGAAAAAACCTTAGTAAAAATATATTAACAGATCTATTAAATCACATACAACATATGTCAAGTTAAAATAAATTAACTCAATAATTACAATATAGAATAATACAGAACTATATATCTTTAGCGTTTATGCTATTAAGATAACGCTATTCAAAATAAAAAACATATGTTAAAAGAAAAGCATTATAGCTTAGATAATTTTCAAAACCAGATTGCAGTGAAAGTCACATATTAAACTGCTATACACAATAATGGTAACTTACAACCGCAGTAATCCATTAATGAATAAAAATTTTACACTTGTTATTAAAAAAATCAAGAATACAAATATACTGGTGCAAAAATTAGTAATATGATTATCAGCACTAATATATACGAGTATCATTATATAAATTAATCAACTCCTATTAGAAAAAAAGTTTTACTTTAAATAAATACTAATGTATAATTAAAATACAGTGTTGGTATAGTAATCAGCCTGTATAAGCGTACTTTAAACTTATAAATAGCATTTTAGTTTGTATAGCTTTAAAATATTATAGTAGCACTTGTTGCTTTATTAAAACCCAATTAATACATATCTGTAACATGTGCTACTTACCTTTGGTAATCTCTCCATTTATTCCCTGTAATTCTATTAAATTCTAACAATATCTGCATTCTACAGTATTATTGTACAATAATTCAGTGTGTTTTCTACTAAGTGAAAATGTGCTTTTTTTAGCAGAACATCTTTTTGTTATGCATAGGACTGACACAGCTATTTTATTGTTAACAGCAGCTTTTTTATAGGTAAAGTGTACATAATAAGTGAGGCAAGTACTCTCATATTTACTTTATTAACAATATAGGTATTAATGTAAATAATACGTTTGCATTAACAAACCAATTACAGTAACATATTACTTAGCTTAATATAGGGTAAAAAAATTACAGACCAAAACAATACAACACACACATCATCTACTGAAGTATTAAGCTCAGCAGCATCTACC